>JAIORE010000267.1 GCA_021108315.1 Candidatus Cloacimonadota bacterium | reverse complement strand
CTATTATTACAGCAGATATAGTCAATATATTTTACATTATACTACAAACACACCCTAAGTATTGATCACCTAATCAACCGATTGGAATTTTAAGCAAGCGACAGACTCCTTAGAGGTTCTATGACCTTGATAAAATGCGGTCGTCTTGCTTACCTAATTTTAACTTTTAAAAATCACCCTTTATTGGGTACAAAAAAATATATTTAATAGTAGGAGGATAAGATGTTAAAGATGAAAAATGTTCAGAAAATTATGTTGTTTTTTCTTGTTGTTGTAGGTTTATTATACTCAATTGATGATTCAATTATTAGCAAAACAAAAATTGATTCCAGTAAATTCGTGGTATTTGATGTTGCTCCCAAGGCACTTAAAAGATTTGCTCCAATTTATCCGGAAGAAGAAAAAAAATACGGTAAAGAAGGAAAAATCTGGTTGGAAGTAGAAATTTCAAAAAATGGAACAGTTGGAGAAGTAAACATTCTAGGAAATGAGACGGGAAGTGAAGCACTAGCGAAAAGTAGCATTGAGGCTACAAAAAAATGGAAGTATGAACCTGCTTACAGAGATGGAAAGCCGATTACATGTTGGGTAAAGTTTCCAGTTGTGTTTACTTTAAAATAAAATATAAATAATTTTAATATTACACTAAAATGTGGCTTCGACTCAAAAATTGATTTTGAGTCGAAGTAAAATTCTAAAATTAGTTTTTGTTACGTTCCACCATCCGAAAAGCAATAAATGAAGCAACATCCTTAGCATAACTCCCGGTCCCAAAGCCGGCATCATAACCAAGTTCAATAGCTAATTCATGATTTAAACGCGGACCGCCACAGATCATTAAAAATTTATCTCGAATACCTTCCGATTCTGCTAATTCAATAAGTCTAGTCAGATTTTTAATATGAATATTTCTCTGAGTAACGATTTGTGAAACAAGAATAACATCAGCTTTCTCATCAACTGCAATTCTCAATAACTCCTCAGATGGAACTTGAGCTCCCAGATTTGTCGCATCAAAATATTTATACCTTTCCAATCCATACCGATGATCATATCCTTTCATATTCATAATCGCATCAATTCCAACTGTGTGAGCATCACTTTCGATGCAAGCTCCCACGATTTTTATAGAATGTCCAATCTCTTTTTCGATAAATTCGTCAGTCGCTTTCATATCCATCACCGGAGTATCAACAACTTTCACATTGATTTTGGTAAGATCAATAGTTTCAGATGTTGAAGCGTAAGCGATGAAATGGGTAAATCCTTCTCCAAGATCGCTTAAATAACAGATTTCAATATCATTAAGTTGCATTTTTGTTAGTAAAATCTTTGCTGCTTCTTTTCCTACTTCGTTACAAGGAGCAGGCAATGAAAAAGAAAATTGCATTCTGCCATCGTCTAATCTATCACCATAAGGTTTTATTCGTTTTGAATCTATTATTATACTCATAATTACTTCCTTAAATTTATCAATTTTACTATGCTAAAACTTGTTACGAAGTTTGTCTTCGTAATGCACCATCTAAACTTTCCCAAGACAAACTTGGGAACGAGAGTTTGAACTCTGGTGCAATTTTATTCAATAAATTCTTAAATTCGTATTAATTTGTGCAAATGAGCTTCGCAGGTCTCCACTTTGTTACGGCTCGTGGTTTCAAAATCTTTTTATATTCCTAATTCTAATTTCATTTTTTCCATAAAGGGATTAAAATAATTATCCGATTTCTTGAAAACACCATCTAATCCTTTTCCACCGGTTTCAGTTCTTTTGATGTCTGCAAAATCACTATTTTTCATCGCTTTGAACAATCCCTTCTCGGAAACTTTTTTTAGAAAACCGATTGTTTCATCCAAAACAAGATTCGCTCTTTGATTGATAAAACCATCTTTACTCAATTGAAATTCATTACTAAAATCTTTAGTTGCTTTAAATACATAATTTGCATTCTCAATTGCCACTGCACGATCAACTAAATGTGGAGTATGAATAGCTTCCGTCATCATTCCCAAAAGTTGTACACCTTGATCTGTGATTTGGCTGATAAAATTGAACATTCCATTCAAAAGATGAGTTCTAAAAATATTTCCGGTCGCAAATTTGGTTGGAGGCATATATTTTGTCGGTGAATCGGGGAATAAAGTGTGGGTTAATAGAGCGTGTGAAAGTTCATACAAGAAGCTGTTCTCAATTTTAGGATTAATTTCAAAAGCGTGTCCTAAACCCATTTTTTCATGTTTCAATCCTGAAATTAAGGCAAATTGTTCATTGATCAATTGGGAAGCTGTGACCGTATAGGCTTTTTCAATCGCATCGGAAGTTGTAAGATAATTATCCTCTCCTGTTTGAATTTCAATTCCGGCATAAGCATTGATCATCCTAGAAAAATATTGATCAAGAATTGTTCGTTTCATATTAATATCGCGGAACAGAATTCCATACATTGCATCGTTTAACATCACATCAAGTCGCTCGATCGCTCCCATAGCAGCAATTTCCGGCATACACAATCCCGAAGCATAATTTGTTAAACTGATATATTTTCCAATTTCTTCTCCAACTTCATCCAATCCTTTACGCATTATCTTAAAATTTTCCTGAGTTGCAAAAGTTCCACCAAATCCTTCTGTTGTCGCTCCAAAAGGAACATAATCCAAAAGAGATTGAGCTGTAGAACGAATAACCGCAATAATATCAGCACCTTCACGAGCAGCGGCTTTTGCCTGCACCACATCATCATAAATATTTCCGGTAGCAACAATTACATAAATCGCCGGTTTTTTTCTGGGACCAAATTTCGCATAAGATTCTTCCCGAAATTTATTTTGCGATTTTATGTGCTTGAGCATTTCAGTTGTTAGTTTTTCTAATGTCTCAAATACTTTTTCATCAGGCATTGTTGGGATTTTGGTTGGATCAAATTCATCTTTGCTTATTGATTCGGCAACTTCTTGAGCTGAAGCATTTTTATAAATCATTGCATTTGCGATCCAGTAAGCTGCACCTCTATCTAAAACATTGCGTTCAGATAAAAGATCAATAACAATATTTGGGAGTGGTGTTGAATCAAATATTCCATCAATTCTCATTAATCTTAGTACGGTTCTTTCGATTGAAACAGAAGAATAATCCGACATTAGCCAACTTAAAGAATTGACTATTTCTCTCGCGTATTCACGTGCTTTTATTATATTTTCATCTTTTATAGAAAGTTTTATCATAAAAATCTCCAATTTATTAAAAATGCATCATATATTTTAGGAACTTGTTAATTTATAAAGTCTTATAACGTCAAGTTGATTTTTTATGTTTATCGAAAAATACTCTTTTGAAACATGAATTTCAATTCCTTTAATCTTTTTTTCTTGACTATGTAAGTTGAAATTTGGGATTAAATATTTATGAAAAATAATCAAAAATATCTAATCATTATTAATTTAACCGCAGGTCGTGGGAAATCTCAAAAAAAACTTAGTGAACTCATCATAGCTTTAAAAAATCATCGCATATCATACGAATTGAGACAAACCAAAGCTCCAAAACATGCAATTGAAATTACCAGAAAAGCTATTTCGGAAGGTTTTCGTAAAATTATTGCAGTGGGTGGAGATGGAACGATAAACGAAGTTATGAATGGAATAATGCTTTCAGGAAAAAATGAGGAAGTAACTTTAGGAATAATTCCAGAAGGTGGTGGAAATGATTTTGCTAAGAATTTTCAAATTCGCACAAATATTGAAAAAGCTATTGAAACCTTACTAACAAATAAGACAAAATATGTAGATGTCGGAAAAATTGAAGATCAATATTTCATAAATTCATTAGGGATCGGATTTGACGCAATTGTTGCTCAAAAAGCTACAAGAATAAAATTTCTAAATGGCTTACCGCGCTATCTCGTTGCTGTATTTACGGCGTTGATAAACCTTAAATTTCATAAATGGGAAATAATAACAGAAAACAGAAAAATAAGCGCAAAATTTCTCCTAATCTTATTTGGAAATGGAAAATATAGCGGAGGTGGATTCAAATTAACGCCAAATGCTCTCGTGAATGACGGACTTCTTAATATCTGCCTGGTAAGGAAAATACCTCATTTAAAAATTCTAAAGTTTTTACCACTGGTAATAAAAGGTGAGCATATAGATAAGAAGGAAGCAGAAATTTTACAAAGTAACAAAATTGAAGTAATATCAAACACAAAAATACCAATCTATTTTGATGGAGAATTACCTATTCTTAATAATGATAAGCATCTGGTTATTGAGTTAATTCCCAAGCAAATAAGATTGATTATAGGCTAATTTATAATAATATTCTAAAACTTTTTTTACCAGTTGACATAAAAAATAAAAAATAAATTTATTACATTTATTAGAAAAATTAGTAGTAATTCTATGATTTTAATAAAAACTTTATAAAATCTCTTGGAGGAAATATATGGCTCAAGTTATATTGAAAGGAATAAACAAAATTTATGATAATGGTTTTCAGGCAGTAAAGAATGTTGATGTTGTTGCAGAAGACAAAGAATTTGTGATTTTGGTCGGTCCATCCGGTTGTGGAAAATCTACTACATTGCGGATGATTGCCGGATTAGAGAGCATTAGCTCCGGTGAAATCATGATTGGTGATAGGGTCGTGAACGATGTTGCTCCCAAAGATAGAGATATTGCAATGGTTTTTCAGAATTATGCACTTTATCCTCATATGACAGTCTATGAAAATATGGCTTTTGCTTTAAAATTGAGAAAATATTCCAAATCAAAAATTGAAGAAACTGTTCAAGATACTGCTACATTATTGGGTATTGTAGATTTATTGGATAGAAAACCAAAACAATTATCCGGTGGACAAAGACAGAGAGTTGCACTGGGAAGAGCAATTGTTCGGCATCCCAAAGTATTCTTATTTGATGAGCCATTATCCAATCTTGATGCAAAACTTCGTGTTCAAATGTTCATAAGAAATTGGCTACTACCATTATTTATGTAACGCATGATCAGGTTGAAGCGATGACGATGGCAGATAAAATGGTTATTATGAAGGATGGACTTATTCAGCAAATTGCTTCCCCATTGGAAGCTTATAATTCTCCGGAGAATCTATTTGTGGCAGGATTTATTGGTAGCCCGGCGATGAATCAATTTAAAGGCAAAATTGTTGAAGAAAATAATCAAATATATTTTGATGAAGGGGATTTCAAAGTAAAAATTCCGGAATATATTAAAGATAGTATTTCAAGCTATATTAATAAAGAAGTTGTGATGGGAATTCGTCCCGAAAATATTTATGATTCAAATTATGATCTACTTGCTGAATATCCTCAAAAATTATCTGCATTATGCGAAGTAATTGAGCCAATGGGAAATGAATATATTGTTTATTTGGCAACAAAAAATTCTAAAATAACAGCAAGATTTGATCCTAAAAAAATGCCACCTATGGATGAAATGATCAATATTACTTTTGATATGAACAAAACTTTATATTTTGATATCGAGACTGAGTTTAGGATTACTTAAAAAGCTATAAAACTAAAATAATAAAAAGCCATTACTTTATTCGTAATGGCTTTTTTTCTAAATAGAAACTGTTATCGTAAAAAATGGAAATGTTTTTTGGAGAAAGTTAATTATTCATCTTCACCATAATCATCATCAAAACTAATATTGCCTATTGCTTCTTCGCTATCAAATTCTTCTTCGATATATTCATCATCATCTTCTTCTTTCTCAACAGCATGTAAAATCATCTCAATTTCGTCTAATAAGTTTAAATCTTCAGTCTCTAAAATAAAGAGATTTTCATCTGATTCCAATTCTTCTTTTATAACTGTAATTGCACTACCTTGAGGAATTTTTTCTAAAATTAATTCAATATCATCCATGAAAAGGTCTGTTATTTTTGCCATATTTCCTCCTACATTATGGTTTTTAACTTTTCTACTATACTATTGCATTCTTTGAGAACTGTTTTTTTTTAAGAGTAAAATCTGTCAAATTTAAAACGATATTTGTTAAGTTTTCATTACTTTTTCAATTCTCCAATATAGTTTTGTGGGATTATCACATTTTATTTTTGGAAAAATAGATGCGGAAAGTTCTTTGTTCAATGGAAGCGTATTTAGATTGTTTTCTTTAAAAACATTAGAGATATTCTGTGAATACTTTTCACATAAGATACAAGTTGTTGGAATTTCAAATGCTTTTCTCATCCTTTTATAAATGATTTCAAAATTTTCTTCAATAATATTTCCATAAGAGATATTCAAGAATTCACAAGGTTGAACATCACCTTTGGCATTAATATAAAATCTGTCTGTTCCTCCGGCAGTGCATCCAAACATTTCTGGATCTTCTTCTATAATTTGAGCTGAAATTGCTGGAAAGTCATTATATTTTTTATCAGTATTATATAAATTTACTTTCTTCTTAATTAATTTAAAATCTTCTTGTGAATACTTTTCCACTCCACTTTCCAGCCAGCCTCCGGAAGGTTTTGGTTTTATTATTTGAATCAAAACAGCATTGAATTCTTTTGCTTTCTGCATAATTTTTTCAAAGTTTCCGTTAATAAAATCATCTTTAGGTAAACAGGAATTGAAAGCAA
Source organism: Candidatus Cloacimonadota bacterium (assembly GCA_021108315.1). Classification (GTDB taxonomy): domain Bacteria; phylum Cloacimonadota; class Cloacimonadia; order Cloacimonadales; family TCS61; genus JAIORE01. The sequence goes on along the minus strand of JAIORE010000267.1, from coordinate 24,973 downwards.
CCGGAATTCCCAGCTTATTACAAAGATTTATCGCATTTTCCATTGTTGTCCAAGCATTATTATTTCCCATAAATTTGTTAATTTTCGCAGGTTCGGGAGAATGCAAAGAAAACATAATAGCAGTAAGATTCGTTTCTTTCAACTTGAGAAGCTTCTCTTTAGTGATTCCATTTCCGGTTGAATTTATCCAAATTTCAGAGCGTTCATCAATTTCTTGGCACAAAGAAAGAAGTCTGTCGAATGTCAAAAATGGTTCTCCACCTTCAATGTTAAAAAATGCAATTCCTATATTCTGAAGATAATTTACAACTGATTTTAGCTTGGCAAGATCAACATCTTTTCCTTTATCAAGCTTTTGATAGCAATGTTCACAATTATAGGTACAAGCAGAAGTTATGGAGATTAAAACAGTTGTGCAAGGTAATTTTTCATTGAACACAGTAAATTTATTACAAGATGTAAAAAAAGCTTTGGACGGAAATCCCGGAATATAAAGATCAAGTCTGATTTTATCTTTTATTATAGCGAATTTATTATGGGATATCTTTCCAATAAAATAGTTTAATCTTTTTAGGATAAGTATGAACTCGCTGAGTTTTTTGTTTTTTAAGAATTTTTTTAAAAAATAGAGGGCAACTGAGATTTTTAATTGTAAAATAAAGAGAAATTTTTCAAATCCGTGAATGTTCTTTTTTTTCATTGTTTTCTCCAGAAATCCATTAATCTTATACCAATTTACTGTTTTTAAAATTCCTTTCTCAAGTGATGTTTTTGCTTCAAAATAGAGAATCTTTTTAGCTTTTTCCGTTGAAAATTCAATGTTATCGTACATCATATTTACGCGTGATCTGGTTAGAAGTAATGGCTTTTTCAATTTGGAAATTGTGGCAATAAATTCCAATAATAATCCAAACGGATAGATAAAAAATTTGGGAATAAGTTTTGGAGGATTTAATCTCGCTGCTTCACAAAATTGAGTATGGATTTTATTCAATTTTTCTGCTTGAGGATTTCCAATAATGAGTCTATTAATTCCAAACATCTTTTTCTGATAAGCTAAAAAATATGCTTCTGCTAAATCTCCAGCATAAATTACATGAAATTTATTGAATTTATTTCCGGGAGCAAATTTTATCCCCTGTTGTACTGATTTCACATATTCAAAAAAGCCTGTATTAAATTCTCTTTCTCCATAAACCCAAGTTGGTTCAATAATCGTGAGATTTATCCTATTTTTTGTAGCAAACTCAATGCTTCTTTGAGTAAGAATGGCTTTTGTATCTCTATAATAGTTCATTGCAGATGGGAACAATTTATCAAGAAAATATGAATAATGAGAATTGTAGATAGAATTTTCACTCTTTATTTCAAAAGAATTTTCTTCACCATAAGATGAAATAGATCCGGTAATGATAACATCTTTAATATTCAATAAGTTACATACCCTTAATACATTCAAAGTTCCACTGACATTATTTTCATAAAAACTCGAGTAACTCCCCCAATCGGAAGATTTTCCAGCAGTATGAATCACAAATTCGATGTTTTTCATCGCTTCCAAGAGTGAACTCTCATCTCTAATATCTGCAATTACATATTCAACATTGAGTTGTGCTAAAAAAGATATGTCACTTTTTTTTCTTACCAAACAAACCATCGGTACTTTGTTCTTAGAAAAATATTCAGCAATATGGCTTCCTATGAATCCGGTAGATCCGGTTATTAGAACCTTATTCATGAAATTTCCCAAAAAGCAAACCTCCATTATGACCACCAAAACCATAAGAAACAGAGATAGCTTTTTCAATATTTATTTTAATATTTTTCTGAGCTAAATTCAGATTTTCTATGGGATTTTCAACATTGTTAGAATGGATTTCATTATTGAAAATAGAAAGAGCTGTTACAGCAGTTTCAATTGCTCCACTTGCTCCGATTGTATGTCCCAAAATACTTTTAGTAGAATTAATAAAAGGTTGATTTTCTACTTTACCAAAGTAATTTATTATCGCTTTAGATTCGATTTCATCATTGGGAATTGTACCGGTTCCATGCGAATTTAGATAATCAATCCTTTCATTTTTTATTAAAGCTGTAAGCAAATTCATTATCTGTTTTCCACTTGGTTCAATCTGAACAATATTGTAAGCATCGCAATTTGATTGATAATCAAGAATTTCAGCATAGATTTTTGCATCTCTTTGCTTGGCGTGACTTAGCTTTTCTAAAACCAATAGACATGATCCTCCTTCTGAGAATAGAAATCCGCTTCTATCATCGGAAAAAGGTTGTGGATTCCCTGATTCGGATTTTGTTAAAGCTCCCAGCACATCAAATCCTCTAAATATGGAGAATTCCTCATCTTGAAGATTTTCTACTCCACCTGTGACTACGATATCAGAATTACCATTTAATATTTTTTGATAAGCTTGCCCGATTGCAATTGTTCCAGAGGCACAAGCAGCATTTACCGTAAAATTTTCACCCTGTAATCCAAATAAAATTGAAATCCAAGCAGATGGGGAATTTGTCATTAGCATTGGAATCACCATTCTATTATATGAGACTTTTTTCTGTTGTCTTTCAGAATAATATTTTACGCCTATATGAGCCAAGTATGAATGGAAAGCTGTTTCAAGTCCGGTAAAACCAGTTCCAAGTATTACGGATATCTTCGATTTTATTTCAGTAAGAAATTTTTTGTTTTCCAAAAATAGTTTAATTCCAGCATCTTCAAGAGCGAGTTTTGCGCCAACAATTGCCAATTTGTCTTCAGGTTGCAGGAATCTGTAATATTTTGGAATATCATAAGTGCTTAAAGAAAATTCAGGAAAAGGAATGTAAAATTTTGATTTAGTTCTGATTTTATATTGCGGAACTTTTTTAACTTCCGGTAAATCTCCAGATAAAAGATTTTTCCAGAAATCATCTTTTCCAATTCCGATTGAAGTAACCGGACCAATTCCGGTAATGACAACTCTTTTTTTCATTTAGTTTTCCTCATTTAAGACTTGAATCGCAATGACCAAAGGGAGTGTGATTCGAGGATTTTTCTACGGGTTGTTATTCTCGTTCCACATTTCGTTGCGGAGCAAGTCTAACTTATGTTTCATCTTTCAAATTTATCCAATTTATCATCTCTTTTAGATATTCTTTCACATTATTAAAATCTCTAGCATTCAAGTTATAATCACTTACATTTAAATGTTTTCCATTAAATAAAATGGATTTATTGTTATAATTCTCATTAATTTTCCCAATCTCATAAAGATCCAATTTATTTATTTTGAATTCCTCAACAAAAGCATTTTTATTTTGCTCGTTAACTGTAAATAAAATCTCATATTCACCACATTCACCAAAGAATAAAAGCAATTTTGGTAAATTCAAAATTTTGGAAGCTACAATTCCTTTAGAGATAAATGGAATATTATTAATATAAAATCCTTTCTGGTTGATTTCGGAAAGGGTTTGTAATGCAGCAAAAGCACCATCACTGGTATCAATAGCAGTCGAAGCGTATTTAAATAAAATTTCAGGGATTTTATTAAGAATACGAAATTTGTTTTTGACCGTTTTAAGAAATATCTCTATTTTTTTATTTTGAGAGTATAAATTCAAGGCAGCTTCGAGATTTCCTGTTCCGATTTTTCCAGTGATAAAAATCGTATCATTTGCTTTCGTTCCTTTTCGATTTAAAATTTTTCCCTCAGGTTTTCCAATTACAGAAGCTATGTAACTCCAATCATCAGAAATCCCTAAGTCTCCGCCACTAAATGAAATTGAATATCGTTTCAAAACATCAGAAATTCCTTTAGAAAACTGTTCGATATATTTTTCATCCCACTTTTTTGAAATAACCATCGAATGAGAATAAATAAGCGGTTTTCCACCAGCTGCAATTATATCACTGATAGAAGCACAGGCAATGTTCCAGCCAAGAATGAATGGATCGTTTTCCCGAAACAGATCTTCTTTGGAAAAGCCATCTGTTGTAAAAAGATACTGTTTAGCACCTAGTTGAATCACCTCGGAATCGACTTCCATAAATCTGCTTTTTCTCAATGGAGAATCAGGCATTATGCTATTTATCATTCTGATTATTTTTGTTTCAAAATTCATTTTTATCCTTTAATAAAGATTTCACGCAGAGGAAAAAATAGTGAACAGTGAATAATGAATAACACACCTCCCGGCTAAAGCCGTACTCCTCTCAAAAGGAGAATTTCTCCGTGTTCTCTGTGGTTAATATTCCTTTTGTTCGTATTGTTGGTTTTGTTCGTTGCTAAATTCTTTTTATTCTGTTTCCTGAGTAACAATTATTTCCAATAAATCTTCTGCAATAGAAATTTTACAAGGTAGAAAGCCTTGCGGATCTCCATCAAATTCGATTTCCGGATTTATATTGTTTTTATAAATTTCTATAGTATTTGCATAATCAAAAATCACAATATCATTAGAATGAATTGGTTTAGCAGAATAGATAGATTTCAGTCCTGAGGTTACGTTTTTCCAAGTTATATTTTTTAAACTCAGAAGATATAAACACTTATCATTAATTGATAAATCGTTATGAATTTTGATTCCTGATGCTATGAACGAAGTTTTGCCGATGAAAGTATTGAAGTTTTGTTTAATAATTGTTTGTTTTCCATCAAGCTTCACAAATAAATTCGATGCTTTATATAATAGTAAAGCCTTGATAATGGAAATAAAAGTTCCGGTAAAATCACCTAAATATCGTCTAATTCCTGAATTAGCATTCCTTGCGACCGTTGATCCTAATCCCAAGCTGGCGCAACAAGCAAAATATCCGTTTTTTCTCACATTTTTTTCATCCTGATATTCAATTTGTGCGATACTGATTTTCTTAGAATAATTCTTAAAAATCGTATTTAAAGCAGTAAATGGTTCGTTCGGAATTCCATAACTTTTGCAAAAATCCGGACTTGTTCCTGTATGAATTACACCGAGTTTTGCCTTAGAAATTCGTTTTCCATTTTCATTATAAAATCCGTTTATTACTTTGTTTATTGTACCATCTCCACCAACTGCGATAATTATTTCGTATCTTTTTTCGTTAGCTTCTTTGGAAAATAGATAAGCATCTTGGAGTGAATTGGTTTCCTTATAATTATATTCAATTCTTTTTGATTCTAAGATTTTTTTTAAATATTTGAAATATTTTTTGCTTTTTCCGTGGTTTGATTCAGGATTTAATATAAAAAAATATGTTCTTTTCATTAAGCAAATAACTCAGGATTCTGTTGCTTAATCTTATTAAATGAATCAACAATATAATCCATCTGAACTTTTTCCAAATCAATTCGTGGAATCATTCTTATAACTCCTTTATTCTTTGAAACAGAAGGATATATAAACGGAGTTGTAAGGATTTTTTTATCAAAAAGGGATTTACAAACCTTGAAAGTTCTTTCATTTGAACCTGTAATAATTGAACAGATCGAAGCATCACTTTTCGTGAGATTAAAGCCGTTTTTTTGAAGTTTTTCATAAATGATTTTTTTGTTTTGAGCAAGCTTTTGTACTAATTTCTCACCTTCATTACCAATGATCTCTAGAGCTTTAATTGTTCCTGCAATCAAAACTGGCGGTAAAGCAGTAGAATAGATCAAACTGGATGAATTGTATCTCAGAAACTCAATAATATTATTTCTACCACTAACAATTCCTCCTGAAATACCAAGGGCTTTTCCGGTGGATGCTGTATAAATTCCTTTGTAGTTTTCAATCGCTTTCTCTTCTAGGATACCTTTTCCTGTTTTGCCAATCACGCCAATTCCGTGAGAATCATCAACAATTGGGACACAATCATATTTTAAACACAAATCATAGATTTTGTCAAAAGGAGCGATACTTCCTTCTGTAGAAAAAACAGATTCAGTAACTACAAATTTATTCTCAAAAGTTTTAGAATTTTTGATAAGTTTTTCTAAATATTTCACATCATTATGCTTGAAAGGTTTGATCTTACAATCAGTTGATCTTATTCCTTCAATCAGTGAAGAATGTGCAAATCGATCTACAAAAACTACATCACTTGGTTTCACCAAAGAATTTATTATGGCGATATTTGCTTGATAGCAGGAAGGATAAAAAATAGTATCTTCCAATCCTAAGAAATTGGAAACAAATTCTGCTGACGATTCATAAATATCAACATTCCCGCAAGCTACAGGAGTTCCACACATTGATGCTCCATATTTATCCAAGGCTTTTTTCATTGCTTTAATAATCCTTGAATCATTCGCCAATGCCAAATAATTATTGGAAGCAAGATTAAGATATTTTTCTCCACTGATTTCTGCGTATAGATTTGCTCCTGAACTAATTTTTTGATAATATGGATTGAATTTTATCATTTTTACAAGCTCAACTTCATCAACGAAGTTAAATGCAAAACTTTCTTTGAAACTCATAAAACACCATACTTTGTTTGAAGGAGTGATACTATCTCTTCAGGAGTGTTTATTTCTTGAAAATCATCATCTTCCAGAGAAATGGAAAATTCATCATCAATGGCATTCATTATCATCAATACATCGAAAGAATCAAGGTTAAAATCTTTTTTCAGGTTTGTATTATTTTCAATTATAATGCTGTTATCAATATTTTCAACGATGATTTTTTTTATTAATTCAATAGTTTTCAAAAAATCCTCCAAATCATCTTTCCAACTTAGGGTAATTTTTTCTTTTTCTGTCAGAATTTGGATTTATCAGATTCTTGGATTTCTAGATTAATCCTATCATCCATTGATCTCGCGAATCCAAATTCTGACATTTTTTTTATGTTAGTCTGTGGCAATTCTTTTTCTTTGATATGTAAAATAGCATCTTGTTGAATTTTTAGAATCACACATTATCGCACAAATATTACAATCACAACAATTTGAAATATAACTCGAATTCTTTGCAAGCTTTTTCACAAAATCATGTTCACAAATAAATGGACGACATAAACTTACAAAGTCAGTATTTCCACTGATAATTGCTTTTTTGATTTCATCACCGCTACGAAAACCACCTACACAAATTATAGGAATATCAGTGATTTTTTTGGCAATTTTTGCGTATTTTAAATTATACATCTCAGAAAAAGGTATAGCTTTATGTTTCAAGAAAGGGGTTGCAAAAATCTTCCAGAGTTTTTTTTTCAAAATAGAATTTGTTTTATAATGAAAATTATGCTTTAGGATTACATCATATGGTATTGATTTTCCTCGAAAAATGTTCAAAGCATTTTCCATTGTTCCATAACTTATTTCAATTTTACTGATTTTGAGTTCATCAAGTACTTTTATCAATGATATGAAATTATTAATTGTAAATTGTTTTGGCAAGTTATCTGATGCACTTATTTTAATCAGAATGGGAAATTCTTGACCGCACTTTTTTCTTATTGATAAGATTGTTTTTCTTAAGAAATAATCTCCAATTCCAGTTTGGTTATTTATGCCAAATTCATCATTCCTATTATTAATATACGGATGTAAAAATTGATGAATCAAATAACCGTGTGCAGCGTGAAGCTGAATTCCATCAAATCCTGCTAATTTGGCACGTTTTGCAGCATTTGTAAACGATTCAATAACGCTGTAAATTTCATTGGTTGATAGCTGTTTCGGTTTGCTTCCAAAGTAATTGGATTTTTTATTTGAAACTCCCACAACTTTTTTTTTGGTAATCTGTTCTGAAGTTTGACGACCGGTATGAGCAATTTGCAGATAAATCTTTGAATCAAATTTATGAACGCAATCTGTAATCTTCTGAAAATATGGGATTTTCTCATCGGAATCAATTCCAGCTTGTCTGGGGTGAATTGCCCTTCCTTCTTGAGAAATATAGGTAAAACCGGTGATAATATTTTTTACTTCATTTTCTGCTAATTTTTTGTAATATTTGCGATATTCATCCGTAGGAAATCCGTTTGAATCAGCCATTCCTTCGAAAGTTGCAGAACGAAAAATCTTATTGGTAAAATTTTCTTGGAAGTCGTTCATAAGATAACCTTTTTAAAATCCCGAGTCGGGTTTTGCGTAAATCTATGTCATTTATCAAAATTGATGTCCAATTCGCAAAACTCGACTCGAGATTTTAGAGAATATAGAGACCACGGAGTTCAATATTAAATTTTCAATTTCTTATGCTCTACTATTATGGTGCAAATTAAAAAGAAAACCAACAAAAACATAAGAGAGTATAAAAAGAATTAGAGCCAATTCACGATTGAAAAGTGCCACAAAAGTTGCTTGTCCGCAAGCGCAAGCCCGGAAGTTTGTTGCTAAGGAATAGTAAGTAACTTTTCCTTTAGGATTTTTGAAATATAACCATCCTGTTTGGATTTCCAGGAAAAACGTAAGGACTGCTAAAAGGTAAAAAGTACTATTTAGAGGGGCTATGATTAAATCCAATTTGTAGATTATTGTGAATAAAATTGCTGGTAAAAAGGCTGAGAAAATTGCAATAAATCTAGATTTTTCGATTCCATATTTCACAATAATCGTGTTTTTTCCAGCAGCCTTGTCTCCTTCATAATCTTTGAAATAAGTGTAAAAAGTCATTAATCCGTTCATTAACCAAACTACTACTAAAACGGAAATTCTGCTATGAGTAAAATATGGTGCTTGAGTTGGACCGGCAGCCAGAAAACCAAATGCAGTACACATTGTTATCATCAAACCAAAAATTATATTTCCCAGAATTCCATAAGCTTTGGAATATTCATAAATAACGTTTAAGAGAACTCCTAAAACAAGAGGAATTACAGCAATTGGTTCAAGATACAAAAAGGTGATGATGACAACAAATATCATTAGAAATGCGGAGAGGAGTAAAGCTTTTATAGGATTCAATTTACCTGAAACCATCGGTCTTTCAGGAGCATTGATTCGATCTTCTTTCATTCCCAGAAAATCATTTACGATTTGATTGATTCCCCAACTTAAAAACAACATTGAAATTATAAGAGCTTTTTTCTCAACTGAGGGCATTATCTCTACAGTTTTGAAATCGGTAGCAATATGCTCATAAAAAGCAAAGCCTAACCAACCGGCAATTCCTGTTACAAAGGAATAATAGAGTCGCATTGATTTGATGTACTGTTTTAGGAAGTTTAACATTTTTTTCTCTAAATTAGTTTTCTTAATTTATTTTAATTAAACGGATTTGGATAATTTTGTTTTAAACTGTTTTCACTAGGAATATTTACTTCTATAGGTTCTATATTATATAATTGAGTTTCACCATCAATTTTAAATAAATGTAACCAATAATAATAAGTAGTATTATACCCCTACTTTACCACTTATATAGCCTAAGTCCCTATTAACACTCACAATTGCAAAAATTTATTAGACGTAATTTAATCTTGATCTAAAAAATCAGTTTTTCACGAGAATTGTTCTATTCTATTTTATATTTCTCATCTTTTTAAGCACTTTTTTGTTTATTTGTTTGACAAATTATACTAGCTTTTTGTTTTGAATATGATTTGTCTTGAATTTTCTCTGTGTAGTTCTGTAAAATAATTGGAATTCAATTTTTTGTTCAATAATTACTCCTAATAGCAATATTATTTTCTTAGACGTATACCATTTTACTTAATTACATTATTTATGAGTCATATAAAGCTGTCAAGATTCATAATTATCTTCATGATCTTCTGAATTTATTGCTTCAATTGGACCAGAAACATCAATCATCGAATTTAAATCATCTGTGTAACTTCTATATATTTTAAAATAATCAAAATCATTAGAATGTGTTGTCCAGTGAATCCTAATAATAAGTGGATTTACTGAATAATCTACAAATAACTCTGATACCCAAACTCTTCTGTTTTGAGCAAATTTAGATTCTTCAGGATTTTCCCAAATTAGTTCATAATGGTTGTTATAACTTGTCATCTCTTTAGTAAAAATCAAATATTCATCAGTAACAGGATTCAATAACTTAATATTTATACTATCACTTAAAGCAAAAGTCCCAAAGATTTCACCATACTCATTAGTTATAGGTGTTCACCCATATTAAACAGATGAGGAAAAGCCAATTTATTGTTGAAAGCAAATTCACCATTTTCATCAGTTGTTCCGATCAAACCCAGAGTCGGGCTCATTCCAGCTTCATAGCACAAATATTTAGCATCTTGAAGGATAATTTCTTTTGATGAAATATCTGATAAAATCATTTCATATTTGAATAAATTAGTTCCTCCGATGTTTACCGGTTTACCTTCATTATTGGTAACATGCCACTGAAAATATAACATTTCCGATGAGATAGGACTATCAAAAAGAGTAGTAATTAGATGATTTTTTAAGTCATAAATTTTTAGGGAACAATGACAATCTTGCTCAGATGAAATATGGAGTTCCGTAGATGGTCTTTCCCATAAATAATCATTAAATTCGATATTATTTACTTCTACATCCAATCCCGAAACTGGATTCCCATCAACATCAAGAATTTTTATGCTGAATAGATCACCGGAATCATCTGAATCTTTATCACTGCAACTTACTAAGATAATTAGTAAACTCAATATAAATAATAGTTTTCTCATTTTGTCTCCTGTTTCATTTAAAATTATTAACAAGCTGCTTTACAGCCTTTTTCAAAATTGATCTAGGACAAGCTATATTCATTCGCATAAAGCCTGTTCCATCTTTTCCATAAATTGTCCCATCAGAGAAACCAAGTTTTGCTTCATATACTAATTTCTTTATAAGCTTTTCTTGAGTAAGTCCGAAATTTCTGAAATCAAGCCACATCAAATAAGTTCCTTCCAAATTAAATGAAACGATTTCAGGACATTTTTTCAGAAGCTCATTTTTCACAAAAAGATAATTTTCATAAAGATATTCCAGTAATTGTTCCAACCAATTCTCATCGGAACTATAAGCTGCTTCAAATGCCAATAAACCAAAAATATTACCCGATTCCCAATGTAATTTTTTCAAAGTATCGCTAAATTGAGTTCTCAATATTTTATTTGGAATAACAGCAATTGAGTTTGTAATACCGGAAATACCAAATGTTTTGGCAGGTGAATGAAGCGATATAAACTTTTCAAGTTTTGTAGAAAATGAGACTAATGGAATATTTCTTTTATTTTCAAAAACAATATCGGCATGGATTTCATCAGAAACAAGAAAAACATTGTATCTTTCGCAAAGTTCTACAATCTTTATCAATTCACTTTTTTTCCAAACACGTCCAATCGGATTGTGTGGACTACAGAAAAGAATCATCTTTACATCATTTTTTAGCTTCATTTCCAAGTCATCAAAATCTATTTCGTACTGCTTTTGTCGAATTTGAAGTTCAGATGTAATAAGTTGACGTTCATTTAAATTGATAGCATCATAAAATGGTGTGTAAACCGGTGTGAAAATAAGTATTTTATCATTTCTTTGAGTGAAGTTTTGGATTATTAAATTGAAGCCTGTAACAATTGAAGGATTGTGAATTATCCAATCAGAATCGATATTGCAGTCGAAACGTTTTTTATGCCAATTTATAAAAGAACTGTAATAATTTTGCGGATGAAATGTATAACCATAAATTGGATGTTTTGCTCTATTCTCAATCGCTTTAAGTATTTTCGGTGGTGGAGCAAAATCTAAATCAGCAACCCAAAGAGGTAGGACATCATCAGTGGTAAAAATCTCTTTTAAATAATCCCATTTATAGCAATCCGTATTTTTGCGATCTATTATTTTATCAAAATCATATTTCATTTTTTCAAACTCTCCCCCCAATGAAATAGAAAAAGGCTTCATGGGGTAAACTTTTTCTCTTTTATTAAGAAACCATCTGTCTTGCGGACATCTCCCTTGTAAAGGGAGACAAGCCTTTCTTCACAAGGAAGGTGGCTGCGAAGCAGTCGGAAGGTTTCTTTATTCTTCCTGATTTTCTTGTGTTTCTTCTCTTGAATTTAAGAGAAGGACAGTAGGATGAGTTCTAAATTTATAAACAATTTATCATAGTATTGATTAAATCTGTTTTTATAAAAACATACCTATCTTTTCTCTATTAAGTTAGATAGAAAAAGTGAACTGGGAAATGTTAGTAGATATAGTTAAAAAACGACTCACCTAAAATCCTTTTGAAAATAGCAGATCAACAACCATTATACTTAGTCCGGAAAATGAATCCAGATCTCCAAAACGCATCTCCAAAGATTGAACTACTGCATTCATATAAGATTTTTGCAGATGTAGCAAGATAATTTTACCAAACGGACTTGAACCACCTGTGAAATTGAAAAATCCTAAAAACAGTGGAACTTTTGAAATAAGATTTTCCATCTTTTGAGTTTCGATAATTGTGGCATCTTCAATTCCAAATTCGACCAGAACTTCAGTAATATCGAACATAATATCTTCATCACGCACGATCATCAGCATCAATTTCTCTTTTCCTTTTTTAGATAATTTCACAGAATCTGCATCGGTATGCCGAATAAACTCTTCATACAAATTAAAAATGGTTGAGGATTTTATTAAATTATCGGTAACATGAGGTTCTTTGAGAACGTGAGAGACTTTGGCAAGCAGTTTCAAATGAGTTGTACGATCCTCTTTTGGACCTACAATAAACACAAAAATCTTACTTTTTTTCTTATCCAAACTATCGAAGTCTATACCTTTTTTTGAAATGGCAATTCCAACCACAAATTTATCTATACCATCCAATTGACAATGCGGAATGGCAATACCTCTGCCAAAACCTGTACTTCCTCTATCTTCTCGTTCTTTAAATGCATCATATATTTTATCTGTATTAATATTTTTAAAAAGAGGACTTTTTTTTATAATTTGAGCGATATGTTGCAGGGTTTCATCTTTTGAATTTGCTTTCAAACTTAGTTCACAACATTCAAGCTTCAAAACATCAGAAAAATTCATTTTTATCTCCTGTTCAGATTTTTTAGGATAGCAAATTTTGCCAAAAGTGGACCTGTGAGTTCATTGATAAATACAGACATCAGAACGATGTTTATCATTTCCGTAATTTCAAATTGGATTTGAGGAGAAGCACCATTTACAACCTGCGAACCTTGCACAAATAAGACGAGACCAATAGCAACTCCCGCTTGTGGTAATAGTGCCAAACCGAGAAATTTATTTACTTTTGGTGATACTTTTAGTAATTTTCCTGAGAAAAATACACCAAAATATTTTCCGAATGCTCTTAACAAAATAAAAATAGCTCCGGCAATTAGAACATTTCCACCTTTGAAAACCGATATATCTAATTCCGTACCTGCAATTGCGAAGAATATGGCGTACAAAGGAGCTGTAAGTGGTTGTAATGACGTTAGAATTTTTATATTTTTTTTGCTAAGATTTATGAGAAGCATTCCTACGGTCATATTTGCAATAAGTGGTGACAAGTGTAAACTGATTGAAATTGAAGTTGTGAAAAAGATGAATCCAAGAGCTAAAATCTTTATTTCATTGAGATTCCTTTTCTTGAACGTTGTAAAATGAATCGCCAATCCTCCTGCAATTCCAATCAATAATGAAAATAATATTTCTGAAAAAGCATGGATCAAAGAATGACTTAGATGAAGTTTTCCTCCACCGATTACTGCTGCTGAAATTGAAAAGGCTACAGAGAATAAAATTACAGTTCCTGCATCATCTAAAGCGACAATTCCATAAAGATAATCTACAAATTCCCCTTTTGCTTTGAGTTTTTCGACAAGAACCACCGTAGCTGCCGGAGCTGTAGCAGCAGCTATAGCACCCAGTAAAAAGGAAACATACGAGGAAAGTCCAAAAAAAAGTAAACCAAAAGCCACGGCAAAAAAGGTTAAAAACATTTGAGCAAGAGTTATCAATATAACTTTTTTTCCATAGAGTTTAAGCTTGGAAAAAGAAAATTCTCCTCCAATAATCACGGCGATGAATGACAAAGTGATTTCGGATAAAATATGTATCATCTCAATATTTTGATGTCCGATTAATTTTAATCCTGAATCACCAATAAAAATACCGGCAATAATGTATCCGGTAATTGCCGGAAGTTTGATTTTTTCGGCAATTTGTCCAAATAGATAGCCAATCAAAAGAAGCAAACCAGCACTGAAAATAATGTGATGAGCAAAACTCTCTTTTACAATTTCAATTATTTGTAGCATTTTTTAATTCCTGTTAAACATTGATTTGTTTAAAAAAAAAATCTATTGCAATTAGTCAAATAATTCCTATATAGGTAATGTGATTTTTTCGAAATATTACAAAAAAAAGGCATAGGATTTTTAACTTGTCAAAATTAACAATCTCTTTTTTTAAGATAAATGCAAAAAAGGAATTTAAATATGCGGACAGCTATTTTAATTTTATATTAATTGTTATTACAATAAATTTATTGGCTTTAAATACGGATGAAATACCAAAAATTGATAATTCTCCAGAATATTCCATTAATGTGAATCCAATGCGATTAGTTTTGTGGAGTGATTTGAAAACAATTCAATTCGGCTTAATGAAAGTTCCAAATAGGAATGAGACCTTTGCTCTTATTGCCGATTATTACTATCTAAGAATTGGAGAAAAATATCCAACTTCGCATATTCTTGACTTACAAATAGCTTTAAAATCTGTCAGAAAAAAACGCTTTGATGTGCTACTTGGGGCATTTTCTCGTATGTCATATATTACTGGTTATCCCGGCACCAATGATAACTATGAAGTTTCCGGAGATATTTACAGTGAAGAAAAGAAATCAATTTATAAATTTGGAATAGGTCTTAATTGGGGAATTAGATTTAATTTGAATTCTAGATTCTATATGGAAAGTAATTTAAAATTCGGTGGATATTTACTGGGTAAAAGCAATCAACTTCATGGAATGTTTCTAGGAGGATTAATTGATCAAGATGCTTTGGGTTTTATCGCAATTGATCTCATGAAATTCGACTATAGCTTTAATGGTAGTTTACCTTCAAAAAGAATTATTTCTCCTATAAATCATAGTGTTGGATTTTCTATAAATCCATTCAAACTCCTTTATTTGCTCTTTAGAGATAATGATTGCTCAGAGTTTCTTTTTGGTTTTAGTTTAAATTATTTTTCAAAAAGATTGAATGCAAATATTGAATTATCACCTTCTTGGAAAAATGATTCGAAAAATTTCATAAATGATCGAGATTTAGGAATTGAGAAGACATCCATTACAGACTTTAGAGTAAAAAAATATTTATCTGATGATAAAGTAAAAACTTATTTCTGTACAGCTTTTCGTTATTGTCGTTTGGAAGGAACAATTTGCGGTGAAGATGATTTTCCTCAAAAGCATTCAACAGACAAATTTGCTATAGGTGGAGGAGGTGGATTTAATCTATTTATAAAAGATAATTGGTATCTTGATTTTTATATCGTTGCTGGAAAATATTTACTCGGTGAGAATTATATATTTTCAGATTCAGAAAGTAAGGAAGCAAATAATAGAAGTTTTTTTTGGGAGTTTGGCTCTTTCAAAATCGGATATAGGTTTGGTTTATAAATTTCTAAGTTTATTTTCTCTTCATATTCTTTAAAATTGCCAGTTTTGCCAAAGGAGGACCAGTAAGTTCATTAATAAATACAGACATAAGGACAATATTTATCATTTCCGTAATTTCAAATTGGATTTGAGGTGAAGCATTATTCACTATCTGAGAACCTTGCACGAATAATACCAGTCCAATAGAAACACCAGCCTGAGGTAATAATGCCAAACCTAGAAATTTATTTACTTGTGGAGATACTCTCAGTAATTTACCGGAGGTAAATACTCCGAAATATTTTCCAAAAGCTCTCAATAAAACAAAGATAGCTCCTGCAATTAGAATATTTCCACCTTTGAAAACCGATAAATCCATTTCTGCACCCGCAAAAGCAAAAAATATGGCATACAATGGAGCTGTAAGTGGTTGTAAAGATGTCAGTATTTTTACATTTTTTTTACTAAGATTTATGAGAAGCATGCCAATTGTCATATTTGTGATTAAGGAAGACAAGTGCAAACTAATTGCGAGAGAAGTTGTGCAAAAAATGAATCCAAAAGCTAAAATGTTTATTTCATTAAGATTCTTTTTTTTTGCTGTTGTATAATGAATTGCCAAACCACCAGCTATTCCAAGTAATAATGAAAATACTATTTCTGAAAAAGCATGGATCAAAGAATGACTAAGCTCCAATTCTCCCATCACAGCCCTTGAAATTGATGAAAAAGCAAGTGAGAATATAATTATAGTTCCAGCATCATTCAAGGCGACTACTCCATGAAGATAATCCACAAATTCCCCTTTTGCTTTGAGTTTTTCTGCAATTACAGCAGAAGCAGCCGGAGCTGTGGCAGACGCTATGGCTCCCAATAAAAAAGCTACATACGAGGAAAGTCCGATTAAAAGTAAACCGAAAGAAACTGCAAAAAAAGTTAAAAACATTTGAGTAAGTGTGATAAATATTATTTTTTTTCCAAATAGTTTTAATTTGGAAAAGGAGAATTCACCACCAATTATTACGGCAATAAATGATAAAGTAATTTCAGACAAAATGTGCAGCAATTCAATATTTTGATGTCCTATCAATTTTAAACCGGAATCACCGATAAGAATTCCGGCAATGATGTATCCCGTAATCATCGGTAATTTGATTTTTTCTGAAATTTGTCCGAATAAATATCCGGTTATAAGAAGTAAACCCGCACTGAAAAAAATGTGATGAGCAAAACTTTCCTTTATCATCTCCAGTATGTGAATCATAATTTTATCCTGCAAAATCTGATTTGCTAAAAAAAATATTCTGGAGCATTTCGTCAAATAAAAAAGGACTCACTGAACTGCAAAAGAAGTAAAAATATAAAGAAGAGGAAAGAGATGACAATAAATTTTTTGTTAAAGCATTTGACAAAATTTCCTTTGCTAAAATATATGACAACGGAATTTTTGCTAACTGGGAGAAAAAATGAAAATACAAACTGGAAATCCGGCAAGAGGAGATAACTTTTTCAAAAAAAATATTTTATTGAAAAAGCGTGGGAATTGATAGAATCGGGTAATCATATTTTACTTGTTGCTCCGAGAAGGGTTGGAAAAACTTCGTTAATGTTCTACTTGAAAGATAATCCAAAAGAAAATTGCCACTTCATTTATTTGGAAACCGAATCTGTAAATACTGAAAATGAATTCTACAGAAGACTTCTTTCAAAATTAGTTACCTCTGAATTTGTAAAAAAACATCACATAATTTGGAATTTTATTAGCGAACATTTACCTGTGATAAAAAAAATCGGAACAAATGGAGTTGAATTTGATAGCAAGTCTGATCATAATTTCCGGGAAGCTTTTCTATCAATTCTCAAAAAAAATGAGTTAGATGATCAAAAGCTAATTTTCCTGCTTGATGAATTTTCCCAAACAGTTGAAAATATAAAAGACGATAACGGAGAAAATAGAGCAATCCGTTTTTTACAATCAAATAGAGAGATCAGGCAATCGGATGAGATTAGTAAAAATATCCAATTTATCTATTCCGGTTCTATTGGTTTGGAAAATATCGTAAAACGAATTAATGCTTCCAAAACCATCAATGATATCGTTCCTCTAAAGATCAAGCCATTTACTCAAAAAGAATCTATTGAATTTATCACCTTGTTGTTAGAAAATGTTGATTTTGGATTAGAAGAATCGCAATTGGACACAATTTTAGAAAAAGTAGAATGGTTAATTCCTTTTTATCTGCAATTGAGTATTCAAGCAATAAATGACATTTCCAAAGAAGAAAATCTAACTGAAATAACAAAAGATGTTATAGACAGAGCTTTCGATGAAATGATCGAAAAAAGAAATTATTTTGATCCTTGGCATACGCGTCTTCGTACTTTTCTTAAAGGAAGCGAATACAATTTTGCCAAAGAATTATTGAACCGTGTTGCCAATCCGAAATCGAAAAAGATTCATTCTAATGAGATTTTTGATCTTTCCACAAAATATGAGATAGAAGATTACAAAGATATTATCGGCTCTCTTGTTTATGACGGCTACATCAACAATAATGAAGATTTGGAAATTTATCGTTTTAATTCTCCGATTCTCAGAATGTGGTGGTGGAAATATGTCGCAAATTAATTTTCCAAAAATTTATAATCCAGCGAATCAACCTAAAGAAGAATTAATAAAGAATTTTGTGGTCAGAACAAATATTTTTCAGGAAATATTCGATGATATTAAAACATCGAAAATGGAACATCCGGAACAGCACTACATAATTCAAGGAATTCGTGGGCAAGGCAAAACAACTCTGTTATTGCGAATTGCTTATGAAATTGAGAATGATACTAAATTGAATAAATGGCTAATTCCGGTGGTTTTCAGTGAAGAACTGTACAAAGTGCGTAAGTTGTTCAAATTATGGGAAGTTATTGCGGAATTTTTGGAAAAAGCAAACCTGTTTCCTCATATTTTTGGAGATATGCGAAATATTGAATATGATGAAGATTATGAAAACCAGTGTTTCCAATTATTGGAAAGTACTTTGCAGCGAAACCAAAAAAAGTTAATTCTTTTTATTGATAATATTGACGATATATTCAGGAAATTTACCGGTAAAGAACAACATCGTTTACGTGAGATTTTGATGGAAACTTCTGAGATTAGAATTATTGGTGCTTCTGCAAAAAGTTTAGAATTTCATCAGGATTATGGGAAACCGTTTTATGAGTTTTTCAGGATGCCAATATTAAAAGGATTGAATCGAAAAGAGACTAATAATCTGTTACTGAACTTAGGAGAAGAATATAAACGCGAAAGAGTAAAAGATATTGTACAGAATCAATCCGGTCGAGTCGAAGCTCTACGTAGGATGACAGGTGGAGTTATCCGTACGATTGTTATTCTATTTCAGATTTTTGTAGATGATGAAAATGGAAATGCTTTTCAAGACCTTGAGAAAATTTTGGATGAAGTAACTCCGCTTTATAAACATCGAATGGATAATCTTTCTGCCCAACAGCAGGAGATTGTGGATATTATTGCTCTGAATTGGGATGCCATAAGTACAAAAGAGATTGCTTTAAAAGCTCGGGAACAAAGCAAAGCAGTATCATCTCAACTAAAAATTTTAATTCGCAATCAGCTTGTAGAACAACAAAGTACAACTACGAAAAATTATTTATACAGACTATCCGAAAGGTTTTTCAATATCTGGTATTTAATGCGGCACGGTGGAAAAAATGAAGAAAATAAAGTAAGATGGCTTGTAGAATTCCTGCAAATTTGGTGTGATGATAAAGAATTGGAAAGAAAAGCAAATTCTCATTTGGAATGTATTTCAAATGGAAATATTTATGATAAATTTGCTTATTATATGACGGAAGCTTTAGCGCAAGCTTCACTTAAAAGAGATTTGCAGGATAAATTGGTTAAAGAAACAAGGAAATATTTAGAAAGTAAAAAGTCTGATTTTTTAGAATATTTACATCCTTCGGATATTGAGTTACAAGAATCTGCTATTGTTCATATTTTTAGACAGGAAACTAATAAATTCATAAAAAATCTTGAAAAAATAAGAAATAAAGATGTTGAACAATTAATTTTGTTGGGTCTATATTCTACTTATTTTAATGAAATAGAAAAAGCAGAAAAATATCTTTTAGAAGCTACTAAACAAAAAGATGTCAAAGCAATGTATTTTTTGGCGAAGCTTTATCAAACTAAATTTAAAAAATTTAAGAAAGCTGAAAAATTTTATTTATATGCAGTAAAAAGAGGGCACATCGAAGCAATGTTTAGCTTAGCACTACTTTATGAAACTAAATTCAGAGACTTTACAAAAGCTAAAAAATATTATCTATTAGCTGTGGAAAAAGAAAATTTCAAAGCTATGCATAATTTAGCTCTGCTTTATCAAATTAAATTCAATGATTTCAGAAAAGCAGTAAAATACTCAAAAATGGGATTTAAAATACAAAAAAATTGTGTATATCCAATAATACTTTTATGGAATAATAAAATCGAACAGTCAATTAAATATTTTCAAGAATTTATGAACGATGAGTTTAATATTGATAATGAAAAGCAAAGAATCAATAACTATTTACAGCAATTAATAGCAAAAAAACAATATCATTCTGTATTAAAGATATTCAACAAAAATCAATATCAATTAAAAGACAGATTCAAACCAATTTATTATGCTCTAATGTATTTTATGCAAGAAGAATATCCCAACGAATATATCAAAATGGGAAGCGAATTAAAACAGACTGTGGAAGAAATAATTGCTAACATCAATGAAATGGCAGAAGAAAATTAGGATTTAACTAATCTTTCCCACCTCTAACTTATTTTTTTGTATTTCATTCATACAATAATAAGTTATAACTATATTTGATTAAGAAGTATACAACTCAAGCAGATTTTTTCACACATGAAATATCTTCAACTTAACCTACAAACCACTCTCTTTTGAAGTATGATTCAAGAAAATTATATAAATTTGATTTTAATTCACATATTGTTTTGTAATCCATCTTTTCAACTTTATCAAGAAGATTGAACAATTTTTTCTTAAAAATAAGTTTGATAATTTCATAGAATACTAATTCAGATATTTCATTAAAAACATAGTTCATTGTTGTATTGTTGGTGAACCAAGTATCCTCTCCCAAAAAAATCAAAAAAAATAAATTCTTGACATGTTTTCGGGTGATTATTTACTCGGTGAGTAGGTAGTCATTAATGAGGTGATAATGAATAAAAGACAGTTACAGAAACAAAAAACAAGGGAATTGATAATTGAGGTTTCCAAAGAATCTTTTATAAAGAATGGATTTTTGAATACAACGACATCCCAAATTGCCAAAGCTGCCGGAATTGCTCATGGGACTTTGTTTCTTCATTTTCCATCAAAAGATCTATTAATCGAAGAAATATTGGATAATGAACTTGGTGAAATTTCCCAAGAGATCTACAACTTGGTTTTGTCACAAAACAGTATTGAAACACTATTAAACAAATATCTCGATTTGATCAGCCAACAAGAGGATTTTTTTAGCACGATCTATAGAGAACTTCCCTTTTACAACGATAAATTAAGAAGAAAAATATTATTTAAGGAGTCAATTATTCGAAGTCATTTTTTTCAAGTGATAGAAAAAAGCAGATCTGATTATTTACAAAAAAATGAAATTTCTACAGCTATCACAATGCTTTTTGCCACAGTGAGATATTATCTAATAATGAAAGATAGTCTGATTAGTAGCAAAAATGTAATTGATGAGTTCAAAGAACATATTCTAAGTATATTTTTGAAGATTATTAAATAATGGAGGTTTTATGAGCAGTGCAACTATTTGTGCAAGTTGTGGAAAGGTAATTACACATTTAAATTTAGCTATTCAGAAGAGTGATTCATCTTTCCTATGTAAAGATTGTGCAGATGAATTTGGGTTTCCAAAGCGATATTCTGAGATAGTTGATGATATGAAAAAGTTTCTGATGAAACACATGGAACTCAAAGAAGAAGAGGCAGAAAAAATGGCTCAGGAAAATATTTCTCAAATTCCATATTGGTTAAAAAAGGAGAAAATCATGGAAAATATTGATCATATACTTATTACAGATGTCGGAAGCACCACTACAAAAGCTTTATTGCTTTCAAAAAAGGCAGAACAATTTGTTCCTAATGGCATTTCTGCATATCCTACCACTGTGGAAAAACCCAATGAAGACGTGAATATTGGAATCATTCAATCTATCCAAAAGTTATCTCAAGAAACTGGAATCGAATTATTAAAAAGTACAGATTTTCAATACCCTGATATTTTACCAAATATTCTTTATCTGACTACAAGTAGTGCTGGGGGTGGATTGCAAATTTTGGTGATAGGTTTAACTAAATTTGATACTGCAAGTAGTGCCGAAAGAGCTGCTTTTGGGGCTGGAGGAGTAATTCTCGATACTATGGCAATTGATGATAAACGTTCTTCATTAGAGCAGATTCAAGTGATAAAAACTCTGAAACCAGATATTATTCTGATGGCTGGTGGGATTGAGGGTGGAGCAATTGCTCCTGTTCTCAGGTTAGCAGAGATATTACAGGTTAGCAATCCTAAAGCAAAATTTGATGAGAATAGGACAATTCCATTAGTTTTTGCTGGAAACACAGACCTTCACCCATTTCTTACTGGTTTATTTGAAAATAAATTTGAGCTTTTCTTGATTCCCAATATAAGACCAACAATGAAAGAGGAAAATTTAGAGCCAGCACGAGATAAAATTCATAATTTATTTATGAACTATGTGATGGAGCAAGCTCCTGGCTATGCAAAACTTAAAAAAATCGTAGCTGATGATATTATTCCCACTCCATTGGGCGTTCTCAAAACTCTTCAACTCACTGGAAGTAAAGAATCGAATAACATTTTGCTTACTGATATCGGGGGAGCAACTACAGACATTTTTTCAAATATTTTAGGACAGTATTTCAGGACAGTAAGTGCAAATTATGGAATGAGTTATAGTGTATCAAATGTTCTCAAAGATGGAGATTTTACAAAAATTAGAAGTTGGATTTCTAGCGATATTGATGAAAATTATTTTAGAAACTACATTGGGAATAAAATGCTTTATCCAGCTTACACACCTAAGACAAGTCACGAATTGATGATTGAACAAGCAGTTGCCCGACAAGCTATCTGTTTATCAAAAAATCAACATTTTAAGATGAATTTCAATACAAAGCAGATCGGTTTTCTGGAAAAACTCAAAAAACAGGATATGGAAAAAATTACTGAGGCTTTCTATGTAGAGAAGAAAAAAGAATCGGAACAATTTCATATGTATGATTTTGAGGTTATCATTGGAGCCGGTGGCGTAATCTCTCACACTCAAAATAATGAGCAAGCGATGTCTATGATCATTGATGGATTAACTCCGCAAGGTATTACCGAAATATGGAGAGACAAATTATTCATTTCACCTCATTTAGGGAAACTAAGCAGTATTAAGGAAACTTTGGCAAAAAAATTGATAAACTCCTTTAATTTTGAAAAGTTAGGAATTCATATCAGACCAATTGGGAAAAAATGGAATAAAAAGTCACCTATTATGAAAGTTAAAATTAGAAATAAAGAAATCAATGAAACTTTTGAAATGAAAATAGATGATTTAAAATATTTACGAAATACAAAAAAAGAGGAAGTGACAATTCATATTGAACTTAGTTCAGGATTTTATCTAAAGAGCGGACTTCATAACGATTATGCTTTTACTACAAATCTACCATTGCTATTTGATTGCAGAAAAACTGCTGATTTTGTTAGCTTGAATGATGAAATGAAATTATTCAAATTCCAAGATAATAAAAACATTCTCGAAAGCAATTTCCAAAATATTTTTGAACAGAGGAACATTTCAATTGGAAGGCATCTCAAAAAAATCGAATTACCTTTTGATGGAGAGATTTTTGTTGAAACCGACCAAAAGGTGAATCCCGAAACTGTTATTGGAGAAAATAGATTTGAAATCCCCAAAATATACATAATTTCTTTATTTGATAAAGTTTATCTAAATTTAGATCGAGAAAAGATGCGAGAATATCTGCTAATCAAAGAGGGAGATAAAATAAAAACGGGTCAAAAAATATTGGAAATCGGAACGGGAAGCCTTTTTAACGAAATATCAGGAAATCATCAAAGGTTTGAATCCCCGGTTCGAGGTATTGTAGAAAAAATTCATTATGATTCCGGAACAATTCTTTTGCGCGAGATTCAGGATTATTCAATAAAACCTAAGACAATAAATGTGGCAAAAATTCTCAATGTAGAACCTCATAATATCAGAAAATATATGAAAAAAGGTGAAAACGATTTTGTTTTTGCAGACGAAGTTTTGGCAAAAAAGATATTTGATATGAAGAATAATCAAGATCGAGCAACTGCAGAAGATAGTAATATGTTAGTGAGATTAATGGATGACTTGGGTTCAGTTCCAAGTAAAATGCCAGTCTTTATTCCAGCTCCTATCACTGGAACAATTAAAAAAGTTGATCTTAAAACTGGTAAAGTAACGCTCCAATATGATAAAAAACCATATCAGCAATTTGCTCATCTTTTTGGAGAGATTAAAGGTTTAAATGGTCTTCGTTCTGTAGAATTGGAATATGAAGGTGCGAATTTGAATGGAATAATTGGATTTGGTTCAGAAACAAGTGGCAGATTAAAGTTATTAAATAATACTACCAATTTTTCTTCTTTGAGCGATAATGATATTTTAGTCTTTCCTCAAAAAATTACTTATGAAAACTTAACAAATCTGGAAAGGTTAAAAATTAAGGGAGTTGTAGCTTCCTCAATTGATATGATCGATTTAAACAAATTTATCGGTGAAGAACTCGGTGTAGCTCTTACAGGTAATGAAAAAATCAATTTTCCACTTATCATAACTGAAGGATTTGGTAATTTTAAGATGAATAAATCGTTTGTAAAATTTTTCGAGAGAAAAAATGGGAAATGGATATATATTAATGGTCATACTCAGATTAGAGCCGGAGTTATTCGTCCAGAAATTATAGTTCAGGATTGAAATTTTTCGAGCTGTTCAATTAGAAATTTTGAGCATATTCTTTTTCTACACTTTTGGCTTAAAGAAAAAGTTAAAAGAAGAATACTTATAAAGAAACCCACGATTTTAATCGTGGGATAATCCGAAATCCTCCCTCCACGACTCTATTCGTAATGGATAATAATTCTACTTTACGAAGTTAAATTTATTTGATTATCAACTTGTTTTCTATAATTTAAATCAATATCATATTTTCTTTTTCGATGTCTATTTTGCATTTGTTTGAGTCTTTTTATGACTTCTTTTTCGGTACCGAAGACTTGTAAAATCACTAATATCCGTGCATCCCTAAAACTCAATAACGGAATTTGCGGATGATTTTCCATTTGTT
>JAIORE010000141.1 GCA_021108315.1 Candidatus Cloacimonadota bacterium | reverse complement strand
ATTTAAAATTGGATTCAAGATAATTATGATTAAAGAGTATCAATTCATCTGCGAACATCTATAAGCAAAACTTGATTCGCACAAACATCGTGAGTCTGAATCGAGAATTGCATAAAACCTCAAAAGGGAGTAAAAAAGATTGTGATAACTTGTCGCAATTAGCGGTTCATCCCGCAAGCTTGCGGGACGAACCACTTCTTGCTTATAAAAGGAATTTAAAATGAATTCAGTAGAAAAAGAGATGATGATTAATGCTTATCTAACAATTTTAAAGAAAAAGAAATTACACTTTTTGGGAACAAAAATAGAAGGATTAATTCATAACCTCAATACACCTTTGAATACGATTGTCGGATATGCTCAAATACTTAAATATAAATATCCAAAATCAAAAGAGATTGAAAAAATCACAAAAGCTGCTCGTAAAATTGATGACCAGTTAAAAATTTTCCATAAGATTTTAGATTTATACCATATTAAATTGCCCTGTTTAGTGAATTTCAATAATTTTATAGAAGACGAAATAAATCTATTGCAACACTCTCTGTTTTTTAAACATCAAGTAGATATAGAGTTAATATTGGAGCACGAATTACCTAATTTAAAGATAATTTACAGTGATTTTGCCTTAATTTGGAATTTGATTTTGGAAAACATCCAAACTTTTTTTTCTAATGCTGACGGAATCGAAAAAAAAATATTTATTATAACTTATTCTCGTAATGGTTTGGTATATTTCAAAATGGATCATTATGGAAAAGAAGTTCCTTCAAATATTCTATCTATTTTTCAAAATGAAAAGAATAGAAAAAATAAAATTGTACAATTGACAAATTTTGGCACAGGATTACCAATAATTTTAAAGATATTAGAAACTTATGATGGTGATTTTATATTAAATTCAGAATCAAATATAATTAGTAGTACTATTTCAATTCCTTACGGAGTAACAAATGAAGCAAGATAAGCAGAAAATAAAAATATTGGTTGTAGATGATGATTTAGATACTTTGGAATTGTTTTCAGAAATCCTCTCCACAAAATTTGATGTAATAACGGCAGCATCTGTTTCTAAGGCAAAAGAGATATTAAGTTATACACATTTTCAGATTGCTATTACAGATTTGGTTATGCCTAAAGAAGACGGTTTGGAATTGATAAAACATATCAAAGCAAATATACCGTATATTTCTATCATTGTAATCAGTGGTCAAGCAACTATTCAAACTGCACTACAAGCAATAAAATTAGGAGCGGATGAATTTATTTTGAAACCAATCCACGATTTTGAGCTTTTACATTTATTGATAGATAAAATACTAAAAAAACAATGGCTTATAGAAGAAAACAAGCGAATGACCAAGCTTATTCAAAAAGATTTCGATCGTAAAATGGTGATTGGGAGTAGTTATCACATCCAATCTGTAATTCGTTTGGTTCAAAAAATTGCTCCCTTGGAAACAACTGTACTTATCACCGGTGAAACAGGAGTTGGAAAAAGTTTATTTGCCCAATTAATACACGAGAATAGCAAGCAAAATAAGAAATCGTTTGTTTCTTTGAATTGTGGAAGTATTCCTGAAACACTGTTGGAAAGTCACCTTTTTGGTCATAAGAAAGGTTCTTTTACTGATGCGTATCGAGATAAAATCGGATATTTTCAGGAAGCAGAAGGAGGAACTTTATTTTTGGATGAAATTACTGAGACTTCCCTTGCTTTTCAAGTGAAATTACTAAAAGTTCTGGAAACCAAAATGATCCGAAAAGTTGGAGATGACAAAGATATTGCTGTTGATGTTCGCCTTATAATTGCTACAAATAAAGACCTTTCCGAGCAAGTAAAATTAGGAGAATTTAGAAAAGATCTTTTTTACAGATTGAATGTTATAAATATAAAAATACCTCCACTGCGAGAAAGAGAAAGTGATATAATTGAGTTAACAAAATATTTTTTAAAATATTTTTCGGAGAAATATAAAAAAACAGGGTTAAAATTATCCGATTCTGCCATGAAAATATTGTTATCAGCAAAATGGGATGGAAATGTGAGAGAACTTCGAAATGTGGTAGAACATTCAGTAATTTTGACAGAACACTCTGCAATTTTACCGGATGATTTACCTAAATATATTTCAAATATTGAGAATTCTAATGATAGCAAATTATTTAATTTGAAGAGTTCTTTTAAAGAAGCTAAAGATAATTTTGAACATCAATATTTCAATAATATTTTAAAATCGTGTAAAGGAAATATAACCAAAATGGCAGAAATTACCGGCTTGAAAAGGCAAAATTTATATCCTAAATTGAAGCAATTAGGTATCTCTATCGAAAATTATCGAAAATAACACTGAATATATTTCGATAAAAACCATTATTTTTGTCATATTTTTTAGACATTAGTGTTTACAATTTTTGCACTAAAAAAAACGAAAACTTAAATTGTTTCATAATGCAATATTATTAAAGAACATAACAGCGTAAATTCATTCAAAAATTTAAAATAACCACCCAAATACAGTCATCCTTTCTTACTGGACAGGCAAAGAGCACAGAGATAAAAGTATGAAATTGTTAGCGAATGAGAAAAGGAGAAAGTAAGAAATGGATAAGTAGTTGGACGAAAGTTTAAATAAATTATTTATTATAGTCAAATATCATTTCTTCTTGTAAGCTGTTCATTATACCCAAGTCTGGAGATATGCTTATAGAGAGCATATAGAAACCCACGATTTTAATCGTGGTACAATTTAAAATACACAACCATTTAACCATTTTAATGGTTTTGAAACCGTCGAAACGGTTAAAAAAATTGATTCATTCATCTCCCACAAATTCACTCGGTGGAATAAAATCATAGATTTAAATGCAAAGCATTATTCCACTGGGTAAATTTGTGGGCTTTTTACAAATTCAATATTTGTGTATAATGGACAACTTTTTGTAAAAGGGTGTTATTATAAATATTCACCTTAAAGATATCAGCAAGAAGTGAAACAACTAAATTAAACAATATAACTTATTTAATAATATACAAATAAACAAAACTTTATTTCATTTATTATATGGCATTATATTTGCTGTAGTTAAAGAGTTATAATTGACCTTTAGTTTAAATAAAACAAATTTAGGAGGATGTATGTTTTTCAAAATAAATCACAAATGCTCATTTTGCCAAAATCAAAAAATATCAAGAGTAAGAAGAAACAGGTGGATGAGATTTATTCCCGGTTCAGAAATATTCAACTGGAGTTCGCTGCGAATCAAGTCTTGCCTTTAAGACTTGCTCGAGAATTATTTGAAATTAAAAGACGAAAATATGAATCCGCATTGTGTAAAAACTCAATTAGCACTTCATCCCGCAAGCTTGCGGGACGAACCATTTCTTGAATTTTTGGCTCAAATGTCGCAGACTGGACTTCAAACATTTTTCCTTTATCTCCAATTTCTAGCCTTCTTTTCCCTTTTCCCTTCTCCCATTTTCCATTATCCTTTTTTTTCTTTCTTCTCAGAAACATCCGAATCTTTTCTCTTCCTCTCCAGAGCGGAACCAATTATTTCTGTTTTCAAAATTATGACTAATTCACGCTCAATAATCTCTTTTTTATCATATCCGGTAAGATAACGAATACCGAAAATCCACCAGGGAAGATCTTTTAATATGGGAAGACCACTTCTTGTAACCGTTTCCTGAGAATCGTACAATCCACCAATAACAGTTTCTTCTCCATCATACATAATTAATTCTGTTTTAGACATACTTTTATTAACAACAGTAGAAAGGTCACCCGGAACAACAGAACTGCGTTCAACAGATGCACTTAACTGAATTACTTCCTCTTCATTTTCCTTTATTATTTTAGCAATTACATCCAAAATAATACCAGTTGAATAAAATGTTTCTGTAGTATTCCCACTTTCGTCTTTAGTTTTACTAGAAAAATCTTGTCCTACTTGAATAAAACCTTTTTTACCATCAGCCACTAAGATAGTAGGATTAGCAATTACTTTTCCCAATTGGTTAGATTCTATGGTATTTAGCATTGACTTAATATTTATCATGCCGGTTGGTGTTTCCATAATTATCTCTCCGCTCAACTGAAATAAATCTGATGGAACTTTTGAACCTCCGTTGAAACCAATTACAGCATTTACTTCACCATTGAGGATCGTTGACCAATCAATTCCTAAGGATTTTAAAAAAGCTTTATCGGCTATGAAGGCAGTTGCACTAATCTGAATCATTTTTTGTTTTTGCAAAATTTTTTCAGCAATTTCTTTTGTTTCAACAATTTTTTTTATTATGATCGTACCTGCTTTCTCTTCAAGAACAAATTTATTGTACAAAGCTATTAATTTAATTGCTTGTCGCCAGGTTAGATCATTTATTGGAATGCCAATTTTACCATTATAATCAGTGAGATTGTATAGCTTTATGTCTTCTCGAGAGAGAGATAAATTTTCTATTGCCAAAAGTGCTTGATTAAAAGATAGATTAGCAGACAAATTTATATTCATCTCACTATTATCAATAGCCCAAACTAAATTGATGCAAATCATCATTATAATTAATATATGCTTTTTCATTGTGTTCCCCCTTGGAATTCTAAAATATAATTTTCCCAAAACCCTATTTTATTTATCCGGAAAATCGCTTGTTTTGTTGACACATTAATTGATTTAAAAACGCCATATTGCACTTCGTCTCCCGGAACCAATTTCTGAATAATATCTTTATCTCGAACTAAAATAAAATTGTTGGTCATTCCTACTAAAACTGATCTTTGTATATCAATATTTTGACTTATTTTTTCATTTTTTATCGGTAAATGAATTCCATCGTGAAATATAGAAAACTTAGAGTATGGAAATTTTTGTGGTTTGATTTTTATTAATTCACTTTTAGAACCACCTATATCAAAATAAGAATTAAAAGTCAGGGTAAAATGTATTGAATCACTTTGCACAGAACTAAAAGATTCCATTGTAATTTTTTCAATTGTATTTATAGGTTTCTGATTCTCGAGATGATAGACTAGTTTTTTGAAGTTTAGAAGCGAAGTCTCACCGGAAATTGAATATTCGTTACATTTTGTTCCGTTTTCTTGTTTTGTACCTTGAGTAGAAAAATCAAATTTTAGATTGCGATCTATTAAATTTCTCAAAATTATAAGATAATCTAGAGTAATAGTTGATGTATCTTCTTTTCGAAGAACTTTCTTTTGTTTTACTTGTTTTTCACGAAGTCTTCTTAGCTCCTCTTGAGCATTTTCTATTTGTTTCTTTTTATTTTTGGAAACATCTACTTTTTGAGAGATTTCTTTGATTTCGAGTTCAATAGAAGCAAATATAGTTTTCAATTTTGCTTCAAAAACAAAACGGAAAACTATAACAGAAACAAATAATAAACCTAAAATCAATGAATTTCGGAATAAATTACTCATGGCTGACCTCTCTTTTGTTCCTTAGTTTTTTTGCAACTGAGATAAGTTCATGATTAGGGAATTCTTTTTGCAAAATTTTGATAAATTCTTCCTTTCTTGTTTGATTCCCAATTTTGTCGTATGTTTTCGCCAGCATCAGATAAGAAAATGGTTTGAGAGGATTATTGTGTTGGCTCGCTTTAAGTAAAAATTTTTCTGATTTAGTGAAATCATCCAAACGAAAATAGATTTCTCCACTGAGATAGTTTGTGTTTGAGACTAATGAATGCTGTGGAAACTCATCTCTAAAATATTTTAATAATCTTAATGCTGAAGCGAAATCTTTTTGCTTGTAAAGTGTAATGATTTCCCTGTAAACAGTTTTAGGTAATCTTTTAATCTTTTGTGATTGATTTTTTAAAGAGTCAGTGACTTCGGAGAAAACGATTACTTCAGAATATGGGAATTGGATTTCATAAGCCCAGACATTTGTTGATGCGATTAGTTCTGAATCTACATTTTTTATAACACTTTCCGGAAATGATTTTGAGAAAGTTATAACGTTTTCCAGTTTTGTTGTAAAACCGGTAGTAACAATCAGCGAATCTTTCCAAGCAAGTTTTCTCAGCCAGCTTATTGGATTATTATCCAAATCTCGCGAAAAAACATCCAAAATATACGACCATTTATTCTTATCTTGCATTATAGATTTTATTTGATTTTCGTTATTTTTTAGACTCTCTATTTCATGATAGATTTTTTCATTTTTTTTTATAAAATTCTCATTTTCTTGGAGAGTCCTATTCAATAGTAATTTTTTATTCAAAATGTTTGATATATTGTTTTTGAATTCCAATATTTTGTTCGTAGAAAACATACTGAAAATAAAAATGAGAGTAACAATAATAAATCCATGCCATCCAACTTTGAATACTTTTTGGCTCTCAATTATTTTTTTGTCTAAGAAGTTTGTAGGTATTATTAATTTATTGCTTTGAGCTGAAGTTTTCCAGGCTAAAGCTATCGGAATGGCAAACTCAGCTACTTGATTTGATGTAATTTCCGAGCTTTCATCTACTAATAAATTTTCACAGCTCAATTGTTCTACATCGGAATTGGGATATTTCTCCTGAAAATATCTAACATCGCTTTCTTTTGCATATTCCCCACAAAGAATAATACTGTTTATCAATGGAAGTTCCGCTTCATCCTGCATCAGCATCAGTTTAGAACGAGCAATTTCATTTGCATTCTGTGAAGTGGTAGGTGCTGTGATAGAAACAGATTTAATGAATTCATTTCCTTTGAGTAATAACACTTTCTTATATTCATTTCCCAGATACAAAATCAATGTATTTTGCTCAGAAGTGAGATCATAATTAAGATGAACTATGTTCAAAATAGAAATATCGTTCAGATCAATAATACCATATTGGAGTTTTTTCTTATACTGAGATTGATTAAACTTTTCAAGATAGCTAAATAGTTTATTTTCACCTCGATGCACTAAAATATCAGATGTTTTATCTGGATATGGCAAAACACCATAAGTTATACTTTTGTCATGTTTTTCATTTTTTCCTATGGCTTTATACTTAACTAACTTACGCAGTGTTAAAGATTTTACTAGTGATGAAATATGAGTTGTGACAATTCTTTCATCATTGCAATTTAGTGAAGTAACACCAAGATTGAAAGGGAATTTGTTGAGAAGATTTTCATGAGGATCTACTATTGAATCTAGTCGTCTCTCTCCTAGTTTGATTGCACCCAGATTTTTGAATTGTTTTAGTTTTACATTATCTCCGGAGCTTAATCGCTCTGCGATAGTTTTCTCACCAGTTTCTTTTTTCTTTCCTTTATCTGCATAAATGGATTTTTTCATTCTGGTTTTTTCTAAACGCACCAAAGATAGCTTTCCATTTGAAACTTTTAGCTGTGCAACTTTCAGGTTTGTCCCATCTTCAAAGATACCAAAAAAATATTTGTTTTTCTTGGACATAATTTCCTCTTTATCTAGTAATTACTAATGATAACATTAAATTCCCAACATATTGATTTTCTTTTTCCTCCCGAAAGCTTTCGGGACAGTTCGGAAAGTACTAACACAGAAGCTTTTGCTTCTCTTTGGTTTCCGAAGCAGAAGCTTCGGAAGGAGTAAGTGTCGAATGGCTTTCGACATTATTAGTAAGTTAAATATATGCTAAAATTTGCTGAACTCTTTTTTTGTTATTTGCAAAGCTTACGGCAGTTTCACGTGTAATTCTACCTGCTGCAAAAAGATTAGCGAGATCCTGTTCCATAGTGATCATTCCTTCATTTGCTCCTTCATTTATCATCTGATAAACTTCACTGATGTTATCATTAATAATTGCTGCTCGTATTGATGGTTTTATTGATAATATCTCTTTCGCTAAAGTCAATTTGCCTTCAATTGTTGGTACTAATTTTTGAGAAATTATCACACTAAGTGTTTCCGCCAAGCGTTTTCTAATTCTGGGTTGTTCCACTGGAGGAAATTCTGCAATTATACGATGCAAACTATCAATAGCAGAGCTTGTATGTAAAGTAGAAAATGTTTTGTGTCCGCTATCAGTAATTTCTAATAAAGCGGCAATTGTTGTATTATCACGAATCTCACCAACCACAATTATATCCGGATCTTGCCGCAAAGCTTCGATAGTTCCATTTCGAAAACTCAGGACATCGGGTCCAACATCTCTATGACGAATCAAACATTTATCAGAATTATGTAAAAATTCAATTGGATGACCGATAATAACGATGTGAGCATAATTCGTACGATTATTATAATCAATAATTGCATCTAAAGTAGTGCTTTTTCCTGCACCGGTGATTCCTGTTACAAGAGTTAAGCCAAATTTTTCATTTTGAAGATTAAGTCTTTGTTCAATTTGCTCTGGAAATCCTAAATCTTGCAGCATTATCACAAAAGGATTTATCCTACGGAAATTCACTGCAATATCATCTTGCTCCAGGTAAACATCACCCCGAAATCGGGCAGGTGATTCATATTCACTCATTGTTATAGAAAGTGGAAAATCTACATTTTTGTTTTTAAAAAAATCTTCTTTATGTCTTTTATTTAGACAGCTGAGAATAATTGCTATAATCTCTAATGAATCGTAATTAGGAAAATGATCAGATGCCCTTTTAGAGCCGTTCACCCGATACCATATTTTGTTATTAACACCTCTACCTCCGAAATCTATATCAGAAGCATCAATCTCCTTCATATAATACAAGAATTTCATTAAATGAGCTTTTGCTTCTTCTTTCCATTGAATATTACTTTCCAAAGCAGCATCAATTTTTTCAAATAGGTCTTGGGGAGAAATATTAAATGATTTAAGCGATCTAAGTGTTTTAAAAAATGATAATTGCATTTTACCTCCTAGAATTTTTTGAATTAACTACATGCCCATATGTTTTCCTGTATTTTTTATTCAGAAATTTTGAAACTGTTGAAACGGTTAATAATTAATAACCTTGTATTAACCACAAACTTAAGTTTGTGGTTAATGAGATATAGCTTTTTATTTAACCGTTTCAACGGTTTATCAAGTATTTTCTGAAAGCTATTTCTTGTTGACCGAGGGAAAAAATACCTGAAAATTTTTGTCCGAGTAATTACAAATAATGAATGAAGAATGTCGAATTTTGTTCATCTCCTCATTCATGATTCAAAATTCATTATTCGTTATTCTTTTTTATATTTTATAATGAGGATTATATCCCATAAGCATACCGATTTTTCTCAACGAATATTTCCATTTTACATACATCATGTTTAAAAGATTTATCATATATCTTTTCAAAAGAGATTCACTTTTGTAATTAAAATATTCTAAAATATTTTTCCTGCTATATTGCTTTATAACTGTTTCTTTTTGTGCTACCAGTTTTGTGAAAATATTATTAGAATGCATAAATGTCTCTTCTCCCCAACTACTTCCCGATTCAAGTTTGTCAATTATGATATCGCCTAATTGAACAGAGATTTCTCCTGATTCTACAAAAATAAGCGTACCAATATTTTCTTCTAATTTGATTACTTCGGAAGGTTTATAGGTGCGTAGAACGGATAGATCATGAAATTCTTTTTTTTCTTCTTCATTAAATCCATGCAACATAATAGTATCAAACCTATTACTATCCTTGGTCTTGATTTCATCATCGGATTTGTTCATATTTTTGGTGAGATCTGCGTAATGTTTCACGCCTTTGTCTACAATGTTAAATAATTCTTCTCCATCAATTGGTTTGGAAATATAATGAAATGCACCATTGCGAATTGCATTTAATGCACCATTGATACTTGAATAACCAGTTGAGATAATTATTACGGCTAATGGGAATTTTTCTTTGATTTTTTTCATAAGATCAATTCCATTTAGATTTGGCATAAATACATCAAGAATATATAGATCAAAATTTTCATACTTCATTTTATCTAAAGCATCTTGACCATCTACAGCAGTAGTTACCTTATAACCTCGAACCTGAAGTAAGTCTTTGATTATCTCTCGGATATTTTGTTCATCATCTACAATCAATATTTTCGCTTCCATGATTTTACCCTTCGTTTATTTTATTTTTAATAAATTCATTTTGTTTTAATGGTATTAATCGTCTTAAAAGTAATGAAATATCATTGATAGCTGCCGATATTTCATTACTACTTTTTGCCAAGTTTTCGTTTCTGAATTCTGCTGCTGCCTGCTTTATTCTGGTAAGTGAAAGAGATATAACGCATAAAGGTGTATTGATATCGTGATCCAGATGAGAAATACTTTCGGAAATTGTAACTAATTCATCTAATTCTTTTTTTTCATTTTTCAATTTGTAACAATCTTTTTCTATAATATTGATTTTTTCAACGAGAGTACCGTTTTCTTGTGAAATACTTAGTCCTCTTTTAATAACATTTTTAACCAAATCACTAATAACATTTGAAATAAAAGCTACTCCAGCAAACAACCCTGTATAAGAAAGTAAAAAAATCGTCATAGTAGATACATCATATTGAATGTTTTGATTCAAAGGTTCTAAAGTATGAAAATTATATAAAAGCATTAAAGCCATCAAGGAAAAACTTCCGATCAATCCGGCTAAAATTCCTCCAGTTTTTTCGATCGTCAAACTTGCTGTAATCACTGCGATAAGGAAACTCCAGACAAATGGACTTTCCATACCACCAGTTATATGAACAATAACCGTAGCAAAAATTGTATCAAGTATAATTTGAAAGATACAGAAAAAACGGTTTTGAGAAGCTATTTGAATTCTGAAAAAAAGATTTAGGAAAATTGTCCCCAAAAACATAACAATAAATATAACAATTATATACGTTTTCATCATGTGTATATGTAACATACCTATAGAAAATAATACAATTACAATAAACCAGCGAATTGCCGACCACCATTTTAGGATTTGTTGAAATTTGGGAAATACATTTTTTTCTTCCATTTCTATCTCCTTAACCTTGTTCCCAAATTGGGATCTGAAAACGAGTTGTAAAGATCAGTTAGCAAGACTTGATTCGCAACAACCAAAGCAAGTGTAAATCGAGAATTGCAGTAAGCGAAGAGCTGCGAAACTCATTTTACCAGATCTGCTTTATTCTCAATTAGCGGTTCATCTCGCAAGCTTGCGGGACAAACCACTTCTTGAGTGATTTAATACTAATTTAAAAATCCTTGAGAATATTTCAAAAAATTGTTATTCTCTCAAATAAACAATTGGTGGTTTCATCTTGTATTGAAATATCTCTAAAATTTGTTCTTGGGTAAGAGGTTCGCTCCATACTCCCATATCATCCAGCAGTCCATCATAATATCGATCTCTAAACGGATGACCCAAAGCATGATGATGAACATTTGATAAACCGATATAAAGATCGAAATTTGAGCTATAAACATATTCATTTTCGGGTATTTGTTCGGTATCTAATAAAACAGCATCCAGATAAAGATATAAATATGATCCATCGAAAACCAATGAAAAAAGATGCCAATTACCATCAGGTGAAAAAGGGGCAGTCACTTCTTCATAATGCTCTGGAGAAGGTTCACCATCAATCTCCATTGTTAAAATTCCACCTCCCAAAGTATGAGGTGTGCCAGCTCCAAAGTCTCTCCACCACATTCCATAGCAGGGATATTTTTTCAGATTAGAATCTGTCCAACCGGAATCTTTCCAGAGCAAAGTTGAAGATCCGGCTTCAGGATCAATATTTCCCCAAATGCATAATGAAAATGAATCGAGCAAATTTAAGGTAGAATCATTCGGAACAGTTATAAAATCATTAATTCCATCAAAAAGACCAACCATTCCAAATTCATCATCTTCTGTAGTATCCGCTCCATTCTCTGCGAGACCATCATTTTCTCCATCAGAGGAATCTTCCACATCGTATGAAACTCCGTCCCAGCTTTCTTCATTCATTCGCCAACTGGCAACACTTCCATAAAAATATGGTGGCGGAATCAATACTCCAACTTCCGATTTCACTTCTTTATAAACATCATTTATATTGGCTCGCACAAAAGTATTGATTCGTAAAAGATTTTTCTCGGGAATATATCTGTAGAAAATACTATCAATATAACCTTCAAAAATTTGAAATGAATCAAAACGCTGATTTATCACAAGGCTATCACCAATTTCTGGTACTGTCAAAAATTCTTTTCTTGTAAATTGTACTGCATACTGAACAGCATAATTACTGATATTGGTCGCTTCTTTATAAGTAATATCTGTTGTGATAATATCCGGTAGATCTTTGGTATGACGATTCATATTGGAAATCAAAATACCAAAAATTATTGCTAAAACAATTACGCCAATTATGATTACTTTTCCCATAATTTCCTCCTAAAACTGCTCCAATTTTATTCTCAATGCTAGTTCTGGTCTATTCTCTCAAATATACAAGCGGTGGTTTCATTTTATATTGAAATATCTCTAAAATTTGTTCTTGTGTAAGTGGTTCGCTCCAAACTCCCATATCATCCATCGTTCCCTCATAATAACGATCCCTAAATGGATGACCATTAGCATTATGATGGACGCTGGCTCTTCCGATAAAAAGCTCGTATTCCGAACTATAAACATATTCATTTGGTCGTATTTTCTCTGTATCTAATAAAACAGCATCTAAATATAGATAAAAATATGTTCCATCAAAAACCAGTGAAAAGAGATGCCAATCTCCATCAGGTACAAAATGTCCAGTGACTTCTTCATAATGTTCAGCGGAAAGATCTCCATCAATTTCCATTGTTAATGCTCCTCCAACCAAAGTATTCGGTGAACCTCCACCATGTTCTCTCCACCATAAACCATAACTGGGATATTTCTTTAAATTGGAATCTGTCCAACCAGAATCTTTCCAGAGCATAGTTACAGATTCTGCATCTTCATCAATATTTCCCCAGATACATAAGGAAAATGAATCAAGTAAATGCAAGGTTGAATCATCCGCCACTTCTACATAGTCATTAATCCCATCAAAAAGACCGACTAATCCAAAATCCGGATCTTCCGTAGTATTTGCACCACCTTCGGCAATTCCATCATTCTCACCATCTGAGGAATCTTCCACATCGTAGGAAACTCCGTCCCAGCTTTCTTCGTCCATTCGCCAACTGGCAACACTTCCATAAAGATATGGTGGAGGAATCAAAACTCCAGCTTCCGAACTTATTTCTTTAGAAACATCATTGATTGTTGCTCGCACAAAAGTATTGATTTGCAAAAGATTCTTCTCGGGAATATATCTGTAAAAAATACTGTCAATATAACCGTCAAAAACCTGAAATGAATCAAAACGCTGATTTATTATTAGGCTATCACCAATTTCTGGTACTGTCAAAAATTCTTTTCTTGTAAATTGTACTGCATACTGAACAGCATAATTACTGATATTGGTCGCTTCTTTATAAGTAATATCCGTCGTGATAATATCCGGTAAATTTCTGGTGTGACGATTCATATTGGAAATCAGAATGCCAAAAATCACTGCTATCACTAAAACGCCTATAATTAGTACTTTTCCCATAATTTCCCTCTAATACTACATTATTGATATATTTTTTAAATAATTCCAAATAGTTACTTCGGTGAATAATGCTGGATTATCCAAATTTGAGGATGTTCTCGAAAATTTTAGATTTGCTTGAATTGATCTTATTAATTGAGGACTTGATGTTTCATTATCATCAATATCAAGATAATGAAATTCAATATTATCTAACCAAAATACTGGATGAAAAACTATAAGTTGTGTACCATCTTGTTCAATAACCAAGTCTTTACCAATATCGGTTATCACCTGATCTAAGTAAATAGTATAAATATGAGGATTCGTATCAAGATTTTCATTGAGAATATTCCAGCGAGAGTAAAAACTAAATTTATTTTCCTCGGTTAGAACAAATACAGAATCAATTGGCATTTTAAGGGCAACAGTTGAAAGAATTGAATGAACAACTTCACAGCTTTGTTGCACATTTTCGTATAACACAACAGACATTGCAATGTCTTGTGTAGAAAAATGTATGTTGAACAACGTTGTCAGCATCGTGATTAGAATCAAACCACCAATTGCTAAGGCTCCTATTATATCAAATATTATACTCATAATTACCTCTAATAATCCGCATACAATCTGCTCATTCGGATAGGTTTTATCACATCAGGCTGAGTCGAAATTATCATATCAACCTTATAAAAAAGTGTTTCACCCGTGCTATTGTTTCCTAACGAATCTGAATAAGTTGATGAAATTTCCAAAAAATAATTGATATTGCAATTTTCTAAGATAAAATTATTGGTTCCGTCATACATAGAGCCTATGGCATTCAAACGTATAACTTCTGAAAATAATTTTTCATCAATTTCATCAAAATATCTTTGAGATATTTGCATAGCTTGGAGTTCATAAAAAGAATTATGAAGATGCTCAGTTTGGGATAGTAGGTTATTGTTTGCCACCATTGCTATAGAAGTAAAAAGCACTAAAGCAAAAACCAGCGTGATCATTTCCTGATAACCCATTATTAATTCCCCGAAGTTGCATAAGCAATTTCTGAAATACTTGTTAAACCATCTCTAATACGAGCCAACCCAGATTCTTTCATCGAAAGCATTCCGTGTTTTTCCGCTATTCTGCGAATTTTCTTTTCATCAATAAGTTCACCTGATTTCAATATCTCATCACAAACTTCTGGATGAAAGTACAATGCTTCAGCTATATTAATTCGACCTTTGTATCCATAATTACACTTGTCACATCCCACTGCTTCATATATTTTACCGGATTCTAATTCTTCTTTTGCTAAACCGAATTCTATTGCTGCTTTCCACATATTTTTGGATAAAGGACGACGGCATTTCATACATAATTTTCTTACAAGTCTTTGGGCTATTATTATGTTGATTGAGTATGCCAATAAGAAAGTTTCAACTCCGATCTTGTATAATCTGGAAATGGCACTGGGAGCATCGTTTGTATGAAGTGTCGCTAACGTTAAATGTCCTGTATTAGCTAATTTAATTGCAATATCGGCAGTAATCCTATCTCTGATTTCACCGACCATTACAACATCGGGATCATGTCTTAAAATTGAACGAATAGCTCTTTCAAAAGTCATTTTATGACTTATTTTGATTTGACGGGCACCTTTGATTACATATTCTACAGGGTCTTCGCAGGTTAAGACATTTATTGTAGGATCAATAACATGATGCAAAGCAGCCATCAAGGTTGTACTTTTTCCGCTTCCGGTAGGTCCTGTTACAATTACAATTCCTTTTGAACTGCTTATGGCTTTGAAAAAATCGGATTCTGCTTTAGTTTGAAATCCTAATTTTTTAAAATCTGTAATCACCTTACGATCATCAATTACTCTTATCACAATACTTTCTAATCTACGCTCATATTCACTGGAGATGATGGGAAGCACACTTACTCTGAATCTGATTATATGATCATCAATATAGCGTTGTGCAAAACCATCCTGATCCAAATCTCTTTCAAATCTATCAATTCCTACGGTTCTATCTTTTACAACTGCACTCAAAGCTTCTGCCGGAGTATTTTCCTGACGATACCATAACTGTAATTTCCCATCAACCCGAAAGTTTATATCTACTGCCGATTTCCCAAAAGGGACAATATGCACATCACTCACTCCTCTTCTTACTGCTTCGATCAGAGCACCTTCAAAAAGGTTTACCAAAACACTTTTAGTGATCTTATTATCGAGTTCAGTTTGATCAACTTTCGTTTCATTCGTTGCTACATCTACAATTTCATCACCAGATTCTTCCAAGAGTTCTAAAAACTCATTTTTTTCAGGGGAAATTATCTGTATTAGTTCATTGATACTCTTGAGGTTACAATATGCTATTTCTATTTTTTTGAAATCCGTAGTTAATGTAATTTCTTTTGCTAATTTATTTGTAGGATCTGCTGAAAGGACTAACAAAGTTTCTGATGATCCATCCATTATTTTAAAAGGAAATATTTTATTATAAAATAATTTTTTCCTGAAATCCATAGAAAATTGATCTATTATTTTTTTTGAATCTTCTTTTTCATTCTCAGATAATTCTTTGATTTTTAATTCTACAGTTCGAAAAGCATACATCTCTGCTAATTTTGAATATACTTTATCATGAGGAATATTAAACTCATGAACTACTATTTTAGCAAACGCACGAGGTGTTTTTGCTCCGATCTCTTCTAATCTTTTCAGAGCTTTATCCATCAAAGGTCGCCAAATAACATTATTTTTCAATAATAATTCTGCAAAATTGATTAAATTTGTTTGATCAAGCATGTTAATTTACCTCATTATACTGGCTGAACTGTTGCAATTTCGGCTGAAACAATAGTTAGAAAAGAAATTACAATTGCTATAAACAGACCTATAAATGTCTGAATATACTCAATAAGAATATCCATTTTATCCTTTGTTTCAGCTTCATAATAAACCGATATTTGTTTTGCTGATTCCAAAATATTTCCAGTTTCTGAACCTGTTCTTAATCTTGTTATAACAGATTTTGTAAAAACTTTTGATGCTTCCATAGAGGGAACAAAAGCTTCTCCTTTGATCAACATTCTCGGTAAAGTAACCTCCTTCACTGCTTTTTCCATATATTTGTTCCTACATGCTTCCGCTGATGTTTTAATAGTCTCAATATTATCAGCAGATCCACCATAAACTGTAGCAAACACACGAAAAAATATCTCAATACTGGACTTATGAATGAGATGACCAATGACTGGTAATTGAATAATGAATTTATCTCTCCAGATTTTCCCCTTTTCTGTAGCCCACCATCTCCATATAATGATAATAGGTATAAAAATAGCGAGAAGTATATATATATAATATATCCCTAACCAATCGCTTAATTCTAAAGTTTTTCGCGTTAAAGTGGGAACCTCAATTCCAAATTTTATAAACATTTTTGCAGTGGAAGGGAAAATATCAATGATGTAATAGGTAACGGCACCTAAGGTGGCTAAAACTGCGAAAGCTGGAGAAACCAATGCTTTTTTTAGCTGTTGCTTAATTTCATTATCCCGTGAAATGAATTTATTTGTAGCTTTAAAAATTTCAGCCATATTCCCGCTTTTGGTAGCTAAACCAAGCATAAATGCAGGAAATTTCCCGAATATGTCTGCATATCTGTTAAAAACTTCCTTTCCCTCTTTTCCCATTTTCAATTGTTTTTCTATCTGAAAAAGGGTGTCCTTGAATGTAGCATTTGTTTGTTCTTCGGCAAGCATATTTAAGATTTCACCAAATTTCATTTTATCATCTAGCATTGTGCTGGCTAATTTTATAAAGGTTTGAATCTCTTGCGAAGAAGGTTTTCTTTTGAAATTGAATAATATTGGTTTAATTATGAAATCATGAAATCCCATCTCCTTCAGTCCGGACGCAATTTCCTCTTTTGTAAATGCCGATTGCTTTCCTTTTATTGTCTGTTTGTTTGGTAATTTTATAATATAGATAAAATCTTTTTTTTCCTCAAAATCCAAAATATTTATTCCATGTTTTTTAGAAATATCTTTGATGTTCAGTTTTGCTTCTTTTTTATTAGCCGCAATGAAGGTTCCATGAATCAGTTTACCTTCACCAGAAACTCCTTTAAAACGATATTCCTTTATCATTGTATGTATCTCCTTTTAAGCCACTTAATTATTTATTACAATATCATTGGGATTTGAATTTGCAGGCGTTACAGTAAGAGTAATATTAATTGGGTTTATACCGTCATTCCCTATTTCATTACCTATTCCAACAATTGTTATAAATCCATCAAAAACTTCTAATTGGTATTCTCCATATTCGGTTGAATAAGCTTTGTCGTCACCATCATTATCTGTATCAAATTTTATAAATGAAGCAATTAAAGAATCTTTCTCAGTTGAAATTTCTAAACCACCACCTGATTGTCTAAGAGGAGTTTTGTAATATTGCATTACTTGAGAAGAGAATATCTGCATTTCTCCTATCATACAATTTATATTGGTTCGTCGTGAAGAACTTTTAATAATATTCATGGTGACAATTGTCATAGAACCAAGCATTATAACACTTAATATTATTAAAATTAGCTGTTGAGTACCCAAAATTCCTCCAAGAGAAAATTTATTAATACATTAAATGCATTATCAGTACCAGTTTATGAGGATTTTCATAAAAATTCTTAACCTGCTATACTGCAATAAGTTATGGGAATTTTTAAACTGTTTTTATTAATGGAATTAGATATTTGATGAATAGAATATATGATTTTGAGGGCTAAATGTGAATATAATATATTCACTAAAGAAATGTATAAATTTGTTTTGGGATATTAATCAGATTCAAAACTTTTGTGGATTTCTAAGGATGGTTCGATTATAAAATATGGTTAAAAAAACGCTTTATAAAAGAAAATTGGTTTTCCCTTTATATATCAGAAATCCTTTAAACCATTGAAACGGTTAAGTAATAGCTATCATTGCATTAACCACAAACTTAAGTTCTATTCTCGTTCCCAAGCCCCTGCTTGGGAACAAGATAAATGAAATTTCTAACTGAATTTGGCGGTAATAGGTTTCAACGGTTTACTAATACTTCCAATAGGTTTATTTTGCAACTAATTATCTTAGTTAAGACTTTGGATTATGCTTCAAAAAAAAAGGAAAACCTCTTTCCAGTGAGTATACTAATCCTAAAATGATTGAACTAATTTTTTCGATTCTTTAGATTTTAACCCTTAAACCTATCATAAAATTCCTTTCAGATGCAGGAAAATAATGATTCTCTCCCCAATGGTAGTATGAATTTGAA
The DNA here is from genome assembly GCA_021108315.1 of Candidatus Cloacimonadota bacterium. Taxonomy (GTDB): domain Bacteria; phylum Cloacimonadota; class Cloacimonadia; order Cloacimonadales; family TCS61; genus JAIORE01. Next base: position 12,842 of record JAIORE010000141.1, on the reverse strand, counting down.
TCTAAATTATATAATTCATACCCTTCATAATATCCGGTTGATTCATAGATTTTATTGAAAATATTATTGATTCTCAAATTCAACTCAATATTTTTTATGCTTAGTAAATCTCTAAAATTATAAATACATTGAAAATTTACAACATTATATGAAGAAACAGTCCTTTTGTTATTTTCTGTATTATCTAAATACTGTTTTCCAACTTGCTGGAATTGGGTTGAAATATTAAGATTAGATGATTTGTAAGATATTTTTATATTTCCTAAAAAATCTGGAAACCCAGCGATTTTATTATAAATCACATTTTCACTTGAATAATCAATAATTTCCCAATCTTCATCATTATAAACATTTTGTGTTAGAAAAAAATCTTTTGAAAAATAATTATCATTATACGCTAAACTTCCATCTACGAAAAAATTATAAGGCAATTCTACTTTAAAAGATGATTCTATCCCACGATGAACTGTTTCGTCTGCATTTCCGCGAATAGGATTTCCCTCGTCATCCACTCCACCATACGCGATAATTTCGTTATGGAAATTCATTTGAAAAAGATTAAGCTTAAGCTCATAAGCTCCGGTTAGATAGTTTATTCCAAATTCATAATCGGTAAGTTCTTCTTCTTTCACTAAAGAATCGCTCCAATCAATTATTTTAATTTCATCGTTATCATTATAAATCGTATCTGCATTAGCGAAAAGTGGAGAAACGCCCAGATCATCCGGACCGTCCCAAGTATCGTAAAGCTCGCTATCTGTAGGTTCACGCTTTGAAAAAGAGAGGTTTCCATAGATATTCCAACTTTGTGATAAATTGTAATTAATGCCAAATCTTGGATTAAAAAAATTATAAGTAACCTCATAAGAATTCAACAAATTACCTGCAAAATTCCCAGCTTTCTGTTGTTCAAATTTGTAATTTATATGCTGGAAATAGAGATTGGTCATAATATTTACTTTTGAAAAAGGTTGGAAATTCTCATTCAAATACAAAGTTGTATAAGTTTTTTCTCCAAAATATTGATGATACTTGAAATTACTTTGAAAATCATGATCAATCGCCAAAGAATCTACTTCTCCCCAATGATCACTATTGAACAAGCTGATATAAGAGCCACAAGTAACCTTTCCCAGATTATGTTTCCAGTTCAATTGTCCTATCCAACCATATTGATCTTTTTCAACCCATTTTTGGCGGACTAAATCACTTTCTAAACCATTATCATTTTCTTCTAAACCATATTCCCAAAGATTCCGATCTTTTTTGAATGCATTGTAAAATCCTTTTCCATGAATATAAAAAAGAGTATTTTTCATATCTAAAATTGGTAAGAAACCAAAACTATGATGAATTTCGAGATGAGGTTGAGAAAAATTATCAATAGAATCATAATAGGAAATTGGATTGTGCTGATGATTATTTTCCAAATCACTTTGTGAAGAAGCATCCCAAGCAAAGTGAGATATTTCTTTTCCACCATAAAAATTTATTTCAGTAACCGATCTTTTACCTACATGACTCAAATTTGTGAAAAACGACCACAGTTTGGAAGCAGAATTTTCTCTGTAACCATCAGATTGAATTCGGGACAACCTAAAATTTAATTTTATGTTCCTTGGAAGCTGATAGATAATATCTGTACCGACTTTATAAGTGTTATAGCTCCCATAATTTGCATAAATTTCATAATTTTGTGGATTTGAGATTGACGAAGTTTCCATGTTCAGTGAACCACCAAAAGAAGAAATCCCATAAAGAGAGCTTCCCACGCCTCGCTGAAATTGAATAGACGAGATACTTTCGGCAAAATCAGGCATATCAACCCAATACACTTGATGATCTTCCGGATCGTTCAAAGGAATTCCATTGATCATCACTCCAATTCTTTTTTGATCAAAGCCACGAACTTTGAGATTTGTGTAACCAATACCATTTCCAGCATCCGAATAAGACATCACATTGGGTAAATCATTCAAAAGCATAGGAATATCCTGTCCGAAATTTTTATTTGAAATATCTTCGGAACTGATTTCTACAAAAGTGACAGGTGTTTCACGTTCAACAGCACGGGTTTCGTTCACAACCAAACCTTCTAACAGAATGGAATTAAGTTCTAATTCTATTTTAATTCCTTTTACAAGTGGAACTTCTACATATTCAATTTTTTTTTCATATCCCAATCGTTCTATGATAAGTTCAAATTTACCATCACTAAAATTTTTCAGATAAAACTTCCCTGAATTATCTGTAATTGAAGTTTTTTCATTTGATCTCACTATTACTCCCGAAACAGGCTTTCCAGATGATTTATCCAATACTTTTCCCCAAATTGTATTTGAGAATACATTTGTAACAACTAACATAATTAAGAAAAAAACTGATTTTTTCATTTTTACTCCTATTTTTTATGATTTTTTAAAAAACAAAAAGCCAAATCTCGGAAAATTGAGATTTGGCTTTTTAAAAAAGATTAATTATTTTTCCAATTCAATTTCCTACGCTGGTTTTAACCAGATCAGGTTCAAAGAGTTTATTCTCAACCGCAGTAAATTGCAGTACCCCTAAGAATTGATAAATTTGTATTTTATAAAGAACTAAAAACAAAGCAAAATTTGTAATGTATATTGTCAAATATAAAAATTTGGAGATTGGGAAATTAAATTTTTCTAAAAACGAGTTTTGCTCTTTCAACCATTGAAAAGGCTAATAAGAAAGAATTCCGCTGGTAGAAACCGTTTTCAAGGTTTCTATATCTTCTTTGTGACTTTGCAGAACATTTTGAAGAAATCACCTTATTTTTTTTAAAGATAGAATGATTGTAGTCCCGGATGGTTCACTATCAAGGATAAAAACAGAGCCACCATAATTTTCAGCAGCTTTTTTTACAATGTACAAACCTAAACCGGAATTCCCGGATTTACCAGACTTAAAACCCTCTTCAAAGATTTTTTCTTTATTTTCATCAGAGATACCAATCCCATAATCAATAAAATATATATCACAGAAATTCTTATGATTTTTTATCTCAATATCAAGAGAATTCGTTCCACTATGAATTTCCGCATTGCGAATAATATTTTCAATTGCCGAAGAAAGACTTTCGTCGGCGAGAACACTCCCTTTTCCAGAAATTGAAATGTTCATCTGTTTATAATTTTGGCAAATCTCAGTAAGAACTTTTCTTATATCAAATAAACGTAAATTCATATGTTTGGATGTAAATGTTTCCAGCTCTCTCATCCGATGTATCAGATTTGCACTTCTATTAATTATATTATCACATTCATCAAGCATTTCCACGCTAGAATTTGCTTTAATCAAATGAATTGCACTTTTTATGGTTGCGAGATTATTCATAAGGTCGTGTCTCAATATTCGATTTATCAATTTTAACTGTTCTCGATGGTTCTGTAGTTCAATTTCTGTATTTTTACGAATTTCTACTTCGTGTTTTAGTTCCAAATGAACTTGAGCATTTTTGAGAGCAATAGAAGCATACGCAGCAAAAGTATCTGCTAAAGCCAATTCTTCTTCTGTATAGATTGGACCAATTCTATTCAAACATAATGCTCCAATCACTTCATCATTTACTATGAACGGAGCAACAATTACTCGTTCATCTTCCACCTCGGAAGTCTCAGGTACTTGAAAACCTCCTTCAGATGAACTTGCACTGTTAAACATTATTGCTTTTTTTGCTTTTACAGCTTTTCCGGTATAACTATTATCAATATCCAAAGGTGTATCTAATATCTCTTCTTCATAAATTGGATCAATAACAACTTTTGGATTAAGAGTTCTACCATCTTCGTCAAGGAGATAAATTGTAGTGCCATAAGAATTTAATATTTCCTTTGCTTCAGTACTGATTCTTGTTAAAACTTCTATTACATCCAAACTTGAAGAAAGATAACGAGAAGTTTGCAATAATCGTTCTAATTGTACCGTTTTTTGATATTCCGATTCTTCAAGGCGAATATTTTCTGAAACATCTCGTCCGAATACTGTGAGCTGACTCACAATTTTATCTTTGTTCAAAACAGGGTAAATTGTAAAATTGAAAATTCTATTATTTTGATTGTCCTTAAAGCTTATAGGTTTCTTTGTTCTGATTACTTCTTTTGCATTTGATTTTAAAAAATTATAGGAATCACGAGAGAAATAATTTAATAAATTTTTTCCTGTTGGATTTTTATCATTATTACATAATATTTGACGAGCAACTTCATTGAAGGCAAGAATAAACCCTCTTGTATTCAAGATCAAAGCAGAATCGGGTAATGTGTTCAAAATAGAATATACAGTCCAATTATTATCATTTATCATTATTTTATTTGGAAGACTATCAATTTCTTTTATCAATTTATCCATGATTACCTCAATAATTCATAGTTACGTAAAATATTAACTCACTACAAATAGGCAAGTTTTTTTTGACTTTCCTTGAAAATATCTAATTAATTTGACATAAATATGTATTGAAAACCAATAATCCTATGAAAAAAATAAATATCTTGATCGTTCCGGATTCTTTTAAAAATTGTTTAACAGCTCAGGAAGTTTCTGATAGTATTCAAATAGGCTTGGATAAATCAAGATTGGATTCTAAGATTGAGAAAATTCCAATTTCTGATGGTGGAGAAGGCTTTTGTAAATTGTTAACATTAGCGATGAATGGTAAATTTGAATCAATTGAGACCGTTGATCCATTGGGAAGAAAAATTGTTACCGAATATGGCATAGTAAAAAAAACTAATACTGCCATTTTAGATATTGCTTCGGCAAGTGGATTGGAATTGTTGAAAAAGCAACAGCAAAATCCTATGTATACTTCTACATTTGGAACCGGACTTATGATTAAATCCATAATCAAAAAAAAATATCGAAAACTTATAATTGGACTGGGAGGAAGTTCCACTACAGATGCAGGAATCGGGATCGCTTCAGCACTGGGTTATAACTTTCTGGATAAAACCGATAATTTTATTTCGTTAAATGGAATTGGATTAGGAAAATTAGCAAAAATTTCCACTGGTGATGTTCTATCTGAGATTAATAATACTGAAATAATTGCTGCTTATGATGTTAATAATCAACTTATCGGAACAAAAGGTAGTGCTTTCACATTTGGTAAGCAGAAAGGTGCAAGTCAAAAAGAGATTATTCAATTAAATAAAAATTTAATGAATTTTGCAGATATTGTAAAAAAAGATTTGAATGTAGATGTAGTAAAGATAAAAGGTAGTGGAGCTGCGGGTGGAGTTGGTGCTGGTTTGGTTGCGTTTTTTCAAGCAAAATTGGTTTCTGGTATAGAGCTTTTTTTTCAAACCACAGATATTGCAAATAAGATAAGAAAAACTGATTTGATTATTACAGGTGAAGGTAAAATAGATGAACAAACTTTTATGGGAAAAGCTCCGGGAGAGATTTTAAAAATCGCTCAGAAATATAAGGTTCCCATAATTGCAGTAGTGGGGAAAAATGAAATTACAAATGGTAAACACTTTGATAAATTCTATAAAATATTTCAATTAACTTCCTCTGAATATACTGAACAAGAATCAATTTTAAAAGCGAGAGAACTATTGATAAATATTGGTGAAAAAATCGGGCAACTTGTTATAGAAAAGCTGAAATAGCGAAAACTGAAAGCTGAAAACAAAAAGAATAAAAAAATGAGCAAAATTATCATAGGAATTCACGGATTAAAAAACAAACCGTCAAAAAAAGTTTTAGATAACTGGTGGAAGCAATCAATTTCTGATGGTTTAGAAAAATTCCATAAAAAGAAAAAATTCCGATTTGAACTTGTATATTGGGCAAACTTTAATCATAAAAATCCGTTTGATGAAAAGATATTAGATGAAAAAGATCCTAATTATATTAAATGTCCTTATATCTCATTTCAAAAAGATATTGAAAACCATGGTTTTTCTGATTTGAGAAAAAAGATATTAAATAAGCTTGAACTTGGATTTGATAAAATACTTTTTCAGGAAAAAGGATTTGGCGGATTAGAATTAATCGAAGATTTTACGATTAGAAAATTCTTCAAAGATCTCGATATCTATTATCACAAAAATTGTATTGTTTATCCTGAACTAAGAGCCTTAGACGCTTTTCGAGAAAGGCTAGCCGAAAGTTTGTATAAACACCGGCATAAAAAAATTATGTTGATCGGTCATTCTATGGGTTCAATAATAGCTTATGACACTCTTACCCAATATGTTCCGAATATCAAAATTGATACGTTTGTCACAATTGGTTCTCCATTGGGAATTCCAGCTATTATAAAAAAGATTTTACGAGAACAAGGAAAAGAGATCAACTCCACTATAAAACCAAAAACACCGGATAATATCAAAAAAGCTTGGTACAATTTTTCTGATCTAAATGATAAAATATGCGTAAATTACAATCTGTCTGATGATTATCAAGAAAATCAAATTGGAATAAAACCAATTGATTTTATAGTTAAAAATAATTATAGATATAAAAATGAAACTAATCCACACAAAATTTACGGTTATTTGAGATGTCCGGAAATCAGTGAGGTTATTTTTGAATTTTTGAAATTTAAGTTTAGTTTTTTTAATAAGTTTTAAACACTATAATAAAGCGAGGAATTATGAAAACCCATGATAATGAAAAAACATGTTGTGATTGTGAAATATTTTTTATACTTGATGATGAAGAATTTGGAATATGTATGCAAGATGAAGCTTTTTCTCCGTATATTGATGAAATATTCGAAAGTAACTATAGTACATGTTCGGGATTAATCGAACAAAAGAAAATGCCCTTTGATACAAAAGCTTGCCAAAACTTTTCACAACTTGAAGAATCCAAAGAAGTTATAACTGTAGATTTATCAAGTGAAAAAAATCTTGATTTACTTTGGAAACTTTCTCGAGAAAATTGTAAAAATAGAAATGTGGGTGCTTTAAAAGAAAAACTGCACAAAAGTGTAGGTAAAATAAAAGAAAAAACTATTGAGGATCTTATTGGTTTAGCTTATTTTGAGAACAAGGAAGCATTTGAATTATTAATAGAATATTTTAAGCAACTTCCCCCACCAACTATTTTAAAAGAAGTTCATTACAAAAAATATCTTTTTACCAAATTCAAATCAATGCCCAGTTCTTTTGCTAAAGAAAAAATACTTATTCCAATACTGGTAAACGAATTGGAAACAATAAAATCTAATAATACAACAAAATCTTGGATAGCGGAAATCCTTGATTTTTTTAAACATCGCCCTTATGAAATGGTGAATGAACAAATCGAGAAATTATTAGAAAATAAAAAATTCTCCCATAGACTGAAAAAGAGATTTCGCGAAGTTTTGGAAACATGCGAAATAGATGAATATTACGATTATTGAAGAGCGGAAATTTAAAAGTTCTTTTAATTTCACTTAATAAGGCATTAACGTCAAGTTATGGGACGAACTTAATATTCTCGTTCCAATGCTCTGTATTGAAATGCAATTAATGACGCTCTGCGTCCATTGTTAACTGACTTATTTTAATATGAACGCAGAGCGTGGGAACAAGTGCAACGTTTGTTATAAGCAATAATGATAATCATAAAACTGTGTAATATATTGCACAGTTTTATGATTTTTGAATATCAGCTTTCTTAATCTTGTTCCTAATCCTTCTTTTAGAAGACAATAGCTATAGAAGCTCCTGCTTCGTTCAGTCGCTTGTAAAACAGAACTTAACTTTCTAATTTGCTTAAGGTTTTTACTTTTTTCGTTTCAAAATTACTGTTAAAATAATTGGAATGGCACAAAAAATGTATTTATTCCAATTATGATGAAAAAAAAGTTGATTGATTTAGGGAATATCCAATTTGTAACCCATAATAATTATTATGGTGAGGAAACTATGAAACAAATTATGATATTCAGCCTATTTTTACTTTTTACAAAACTTTTTACAATTGAAACTATCACAAAATCAGAAATTGAACAAATTAATGATCTTCTTGAGCAAAATGGGTTAGTTGCAAGTGATTTGAAATTTATTAAAGATTGGGCGAGTGATACTAAGTTCAAATTACCAACAATTATTGAAATTCTGAATGACCCAATGCAATATCCAAAGTTTGTTGATGAAATTCGAGAAAAATTTCAGGAAGATAATATCATATCTCAAATTGAATTCGCAAGTGCTATTTTATGGGAAAATTTACTAGAAGAAGAGCAAATTGATTACGACAAAATCGCTAAATCAATGATCAATAAAGAAAAAGATATTTTAGATTTTGTAGAACTTCTTTGGGAAGATACTGATAAGATATTCACAAAAACATTTTTAGAACTGGAACAAACTGAATTTGAAAAACTGCAATATTTTGTCTATTCAATTTATATGGAGAATGCTGATTCTCTAAAGTACGATCATTTTTTTGCAAAAAATAATATCAAGAAATTCGATAATTCCGGCATTGAAGAGATTATTCCAGTTATTGAAAAAGTTGATTTCCAAGCTTTAAGTTCTGCTACGATGAATTTCCAGAAAGGATACAATGCTCTCATAAAAACAATAGAAACAAAAAACTTTTTTTGGAAAAAATCTTATAAACGCAAAACGAGATGGGGAAATTTTCTAATCAGTAGTCAAAAAGATGATGATTATAAAGAAAACTACAGCTTTATCCTTGATCCTGATGGTGATGATCGCTATTTAGGAGAAATAAATACATCGAAGGAACGACCCTTTTTTATGATCATAGATTTAGAGGGAAACGACCTTTATCAAAATAATGAAATTGGTGGACTTTTTTCCTCTTTCTTCGGCTTGGGAATTCATTCTGACCTTGCTGGAAACGATGTTTATCAAGGTGATGACTTTACTTTTTCCTCATTTTTCGGATATTCTCACATTGAAAATAATTTTGGAAATGATGTTTACACAACAGGTTTACATTCGCTTGCTGCTGCTTCATACGGGATCTCAATTTTCACAGATACAGAGGGAAATGACACCTATTCTGCAACGGAGCTTTCACAAGGTTTTGCCGGAACACTCGGTTGGGGAATTCTGAATGATAAACAAGGAAACGATTCTTATTTTTCCGGTGGAAAGTATCTGCACGCTCCTCTTGCTCCCAACGATTATCGCTCTTTATCTCAAGGATTTGGATATGGTTTGCGACCGGATTTGGCTGGAGGAATCGGTATTTTGTATGATCAAGCGGGGAATGATCGTTACAATGGAGGAGTTTATGCTCAAGGTGTAGCATATTGGTATGCTCTGGGAATTTTATTGGACGAAGCCGGAAATGATTTCTACAATGCTGTTTATTATCCACAAGGAAGCGGAATTCATCTTGCCGGAGGATTTTTGTTTGATGCAGAAGGAGAAGATCATTATTTCTCTAAACACGGTCCAGGACAAGGAGCCGGACACGATTATGCAGTTGGTTTTTTGATAGATCGAGCTGGAAATGATAACTATTCGGTAGAAGGTGGAAACGGACTTGGTTTAACAAATTCTGTAGGAATATTTCTTGATGTTGAGGGAGATGATCAATACCAAAATTCGTATGAGAAAAACTATGGATTTGTCAATAAATCCAGAGATAGCGGCGGTATTGGTATTTTTCTTGATACTGATGGAAATGATAAATATCCTTTTGAACATACCAAAAACGATACTTCTTGGACAAACGGTTTTTATGGAATTGGCAAAGATATTTCCCAAGCAAAGAATATTGAGCCGTTAGAAGAAATTGCTGAAAAAGATGTTCAGATTGATCCTACTGCGGTAATCAGCGAAATATTTTCAATTGCTGCAGAGTGGGGAGTTGGAAATAATAAAAAAAGAGTTGATCAAGCTTCCGAAATTCTTCTAAAAAGAGATTTAGAAGCTGCAGAATATATTTATCAGGAACAATTAGGTACAAAAAGCAGTCTAACGTATAGAGCTATCAAAAATTATGCAAAGAAGTCGGTTGAGTTCAATGATATTCTGATAAAAGCATTAGAACATTCAGATAGCCTTTGGGTGAAAAATTCTATTTCGCTTTTGGGAGAGACTGCCGATTCCACTTCAATTTCAAATCTGCAACAATTTCTAATTCAGAAAAAATATATAAACACAACTCTTTCAGCTCTGGGAAAGATGAAAACAGACAAAGCAACTGAGATTCTTAAAAATTATGGAAATTCAAATTCTGAGAAAACCAGAGTAATAGTTGCACGCGGATTAAAAAAAATTGATACGGAATTGAGTAGAAAATATCTATTTGAGATGAAAGATGATGATTCATTTTTGATCAAAACGATGATCAAATTTATGGAAAAAGAAAACAGGGAGGAATGATGAAAAAGAGAAATTTTAGAAAAGTATTGTTAGTGATTTTTATAATCGCTCTGGGGGAACTACTTTTTGCAGGAACAACTGGTCGCTTAGCAGGGAAAATCGTTGATGAAAACAAAAAACCGATACCTTTTGCAAGTGTTTTATTAGAAGGAACACAAATTGGTGCTCAATCAAACGCAAAAGGGTTTTACATTATTATCAATATTCCACCCGGAAAATACACTGTTATTGTTCAACAAATGGGATATCAAACAAAGAAAATTAAAAGAGTAAAAATAAAAGCTGATAAAACCACAATAAAAGATATTACTCTTATTGCAAATGCAATTGAGATTGACGGCTTTGTAGTTGAAGAAAGTGAAATTGAACAAGTTAGTGCAACAAAAACAAGCTCTGGAAAAACTTTAACTTCTGAATCAATAGAAGATCTTGGTGTTGATGATATTGATAATATTATTGCATTACAGGCAGGAGTAAGCCAAGTAGATAGTAATATTAGCGTTCGAGGGGGGCGAAGAAATGGAGTAAGTTATTCTGTAGATGGAATGTCAGACAGAGCTTCTGATGGAAAAAGCCAAACCGCAAGTCCTCGTGTAAAATCAAAAAGAAAAATTTCAAGTGGGTTTTCTAATACCGAAGCACCAACCCAATTTGATAAAATTTCTAAAAGCTACTCTAGAATAGAATTGGAATCATTGAGAAATTCTGAATCTATTACAAGCCAAAGGCAAAATTTCAACACAGAAGATTATGACAGAATCCACGAAAATGAATTCTTGGATTCAAAGGAAAACCCAATTTCCACATTCTCCATTGATGTTGATGCAGCTTCTTATACAAATTGCCGTCGTTTTCTAAATAGATCAAATCGACTTCCACCAAAAGATGCAGTTCGCATAGAAGAATTTATCAATTATTTCGATTATGATTATCCACAACCAAAAGGAAAACATCCTTTTTCTATCACCACAGAATATTCCGATTGCCCTTGGAATAATGAACACAAACTCGTTCATATAGGCTTACAAGGAGAAAAAATAGATTTGGAACAGCAGCCACCAAGTAATCTGGTGTTCTTATTAGATGTTTCCGGTTCAATGAATAACTCAAATAAATTACCGTTAGTAAAAAAGGCTTTCAAAATGCTGGTGAAGCAACTTCGTCCTGAAGATAAAGTTGCCATTGTAGTTTATGCCGGAGCAGCCGGAGTTGTTTTGGAATCTACAAGCGGAGATAATAAAGAAGAGATTCTCAAAGCCATAAATCGTTTAAAAGCTGGAGGATCAACAGCTGGTGGACAGGGAATCAAATTAGCTTATAAAATAGCTAAGGAAAATTTGATCAAGAAAGGAAACAATCGAGTTGTCTTAGCCACAGACGGAGATTTCAATGTAGGAACTTCAAGCACTTCCGAACTGGTACGAATGATGGAAAAGAAACGAAAAGACGGGATATTTCTGACAATTTTGGGATTTGGAACTGGCAACTACAAAGATAATCGAATGGAACAAATCGCAGATAAAGGGAACGGAAATTATTTCTATATTGATAACTTAATGGAAGCCAAAAAAGTCTTAATCAATGAATTGGGTGGAACACTTTATACAATTGCCAAAGATGTAAAAATTCAGGTAGAATTCAATCCGGCAATTGTAAGTGCCTACCGTTTAATAGGCTATGAAAATAGAATGCTCAAGAAAGAAGATTTTAATGATGATACGAAAGATGCCGGAGAATTGGGTTCAGGACATACGGTTACCGCACTTTATGAAATTATTCTCGTCGGTTCAGATTCTGAAGAAAAAATATCTAAAACTGATGAATTGAAGTATCAAAAAACAAAATTATCTACAAAAGCTAAAGGTAGAAATGATCTTCTCACCGTGAAATTCCGTTATAAAAAACCAAAAGGTGATAAAAGTATTTTATTTGAACAAGTCTTAAAAGCAACTCCGGATGATATTGAAAATACAAGTGAAACTTTTAGATTTGCTTCTTCGGTTGCTGAATTCGGATTGTTGCTTAGAGATTCTAAATTTAAGAAAAATGCAAGCTTTAAAAATATTCTGTCCTTAGCACAAGGATCAAAAGGTAAAGATCAGTTTGGGTATCGTGCAGAATTTATTCGATTGGTAGAGATGGCAAGTTCGCTAGCAGACTTGGAAAGACGATAACATCGTAATCTGTCCGGATAAAGTATTTCAAAGGTTTTCCCACTTAACTTTTTCCTTTGGAGTGTTTTATCCGGTTTTTTTTGAAAATCTTTTAGCCACAGACTTACACGGACTAAAAAGAAAGAAAAATATCCAATGATGAAAGGAAAAGAGAAAAAAGAAGAGGAAAATTCACCGCAAAGACGCTAAGAACGCAAAGTTTAAAATTCCAATACAATTATAAATATTTCTCACTTCGTATCAAATTTTCAAACTTTCCCTCTCTTTATCTAAAGAGCTGTTCATTATACACATCTTTTTAAGAACATAAATTCAATCTTTTCTTTAGATT
>JAIORE010000133.1 GCA_021108315.1 Candidatus Cloacimonadota bacterium | reverse complement strand
TTTAAATCTATATTTATAATAAAATAGTATTAAAATGAAAATTTACAAGTATCAATTCATCTGCGAACATCTATAGTTATTAGTTATTCCCTACTTTTCCACCCAAACCTTAAATCCGGACTTAACAGCTTTGTATTTATCCGAATACATTAGTTCGCATTTAGTTGGTGAAAAATAGAATTCTCCCACAGTAACCGGACGAATTTTTACTTTAAATTCGAGCGTTTTCACATTTCGATTCATATTAAAAAACCAAATTATGCGATCATCCCTGATATCTGTGTAAGCGATTGCTTGTTCAAATTGGTTATTTCGTGAACGATAGCCATAGTTACGGTTTCCCGATGTTTTCGAATAGGCGTTACTGTCCAGAATTCGTTCATTTTCAATTTCCCAGCCCGAAGGAAGAATTTGCACAAGAGCTACATTTTCCAATTTCTTTTCAGTAGATTTGTTTACTGTGATTTTCAAATTTGCAGTTTCACCTTGCTTGAGATGAGTCGGTTCAATTGGGTTATTGTTATCATCATACCACTTCCGAGTAATATGAGTCCCTTTCCCAATAGCTTCAGTCTGTGGTTCAAGCGGAATTCTATCAGAGTTAAAAGTAACAATTAAATTATCTGTTTCGGTTTTTGAATCAACATTTACTTTAATCAAATCACCAATCGTTTCCGAAACTTTTTTAATAAGCAGAGCTTTTTCACTATTAAAATCAATTGTCTCAAAACCGGAATTTGTAATAGTACCACTCATCAAAGCAGTATCATCAAAATCTGAAGAATATTTATCCATATATTTCCCAATAGCAAGTAGCGAAAATGCCAAAGTTTGAGTTGAGTGCCACTGATTCCCATTGATAATATCCACAATATCATCATACAAAGCACGGGCTTGCTCATTTTTATCAAGAATCAGCATAGCATTTAAAATTATGGATTTATCGCGAAGAGATGAACCAAATGAGCCAGCAAATTCAGTATAATCCTTTACCACAGCACCGGTTTTGTTGGCGATTTCCTCTGCAACATCATCCATTCCGGCAAGTTTGTAACAAGCTGCCAATTGCCAGCGTTCAGTATCATCAAGGTATTTCAAGTTGATTTCGTTCATCAGGTTCATCACACCCATCTCCGGTTCATTGAGAAGTGCCAGCACAAACAAACGATAAATTTGAATACGTGACTTATAGATATTTCTGTGATAAGGATGGTTTGAATTAATTGCTATTTTTTCTACACTATTTTTTACGGTAATGGAATGCACATTTCTTTTCCAGTTTTCTAAAATACCGTCTGGTACAAAATATCCCGCTTTTTGGGCTTCTATCAAGAAATGTCCGGCATAAATATCACTCCAATCATAATAAGTATCGCCATTTCTCCAATAATTGAAAGAACCGTTGATTTTTTGAAATCTTCTCAAACGAGTGATTGTACTGTTGATATTTGAATCAATTTTTTCGTGAGAATCATCGTACAAAACCATCAGATTTTTCAGATATAATTGCGGGAAACCAGAGGAAGTCGTTTGTTCCAAGCAACCATAGGGATAACGGATAAGAAATTGTAAACGTTTGTAGAAATCCACTTTTTTGCGTTTGGAGATAGTAATAGAACTGTTATTTGTTCCCTTAATTCCCTTTTGAGGAATTGCGAAATTTACTGATTTGCCTTTGGCACAGATTTTTTGTTCGGAATGATAAATTCTGGGTGATATTGGTCTTATGGCAATTTCCGTATTTGATTCTGTCTGATATTTTTTTGAAACTGCCTTAATTTTGATTTTGGCAACTCCAATTTCATCTTTCACCGTCAAATCGAAAAACACATCTTTATTGCTTTTTCCACTGAATTTGATTTTTTTTGAATTTTTCTGACAACTGATTAATTCCTCTATTTCTAAACTGATTTCCACATTTTTTATCTCATCATCAAGACAAAAAACTGTAACCGGAAGTTGAAATTTATCTCCGGGAGCTAAAACTCGTGGCAAAGTCGCTAAAACCATTAGCTCGTTTTTTACCGGAACTGTTTTTTCGGTTCTCCCAAATCTCTCTTCATTGGCAGAAATCACCATTACACGCACTGCACCGATATATTCCGGCATTTCGAAATCAATTCTGGCGAAACCGTTTTCGTCAGTTTGAATTGGTCCTTTGAAGAGTGAAACAGGTTTGAATCTATTTGCTTTGGTGGGTGAGAGCTGCTGCTTGCGATAATCAGAATCTCCACCAACCGAGAAAGTTTTGAAAATATCACCTTTATTCGCTCCGATAACGTAAGCATAATTATCATAAGTCGTTACACCCAAACGGAGTTTTTTATAAAATTCTTTCCAAGCATTTGGAGTTTGAAAATCCGTGAGACTTAGCAATCCTTCATCCACTATCGCAATAGTAAACTGAGCAGGTTTTTGGTTGGAAGTTTGCACTTTACAACTAAATTTTTGGTTTGGTCTAAGTTCATTCGGAATAGTTAATTCCAATTTCTGTCGAGTTGAGCTATCTTCCACCATTATCGGCAAGACTCCAAACATCCGAATTGGTCTGTCATTATCTGTTTGAGAATGCGGTTGAATTACCGAAACCGAGCAATAAATATTTGGCAACATATCAGAAGTGACAGGAATTTCAATATCCACTGTTTCATTTTTTGATGCTTTGAGCCAGTAATTTTCCAGATTCTTGTAACCTTTATCAATTGAAACCAACACATTGGCATTTTCCGGCACCGGACATTGTACGATAGCAGTTTCTCCGGGATTATAATTTTCTTTATTTGAAGAAAGCTTTAGCAATCCGGCGTTTTTCATCCCACCTTCTGCATTTCCCCAATAAGATGAAGTTACAAAAATTGCTGCTGAATGACCATTTCTCGTTTTATGAGAAACTTCGATAAGATATTTCCCTCTTTTTCTCGGTGAAAAATCTAAAAGATAAGGATTTTGGGTCGATTTGAAACTAATTTCAGATATTAATTCCGTTTCATAATTCGTTTTAAAATGTAACTTCGATTCCCGGTGATTATCAAATTCCCACCACCAATAACTTGTATTGTGATATATCTTTACAATCATTTCCTGACCGACAAGTGGATAACCTTGCGAATTCAACAAGATGATATTCAACGGATTTTGCGTATTCGTCTTCATATATTGTGATTTCGGTCTTTCAATACCAACGAACGCTTTGTAAGTTTCTATGGGAATCGTTTCCCAATGTTTGCTTGCTCTGCCACCCGGTTCTTGAACTTCTGCCGAAAGTTTTAGATTTATTGCAGAGGGAATTTTTCCAAAATAAGGTTTTTTCCAAACGATTTTAGCTTCTCCCTTTTCATTCAATTTTTTATCAAATATTATCTTTTCTTCCCCTTCAAATTTTTGGGTAACATTTTCGAAAATATAGCTTTTATAGCCTTCAAATCTCTTTGAAGCTTTGTAATATGAACAGGTTAATTTTGCCTTGAGGTTAGATGCCGGATTTCCAAAAAGATACTTAGCCTTTAGATTTATGGCAATTTTCTTATCATCAGCCTTTATATTTTCTTTTTCTGAAACAATCTCAATTTTCAATCTTTCGGCAACTACTGTTTCAATTTCGAGCTGTTTTTTAAATCTTGAATTCCCAACTTTTGCGATAAATTCCCAGTTTCCGGTCATATCTTCTGCATCGGTTTTGTATTTGAAATTGTAAAATCCATCCTTTCCTTTTCTCATAGTATAATCTAAAACAACTTTATTTTGTGGATTCTTAATCTCAATATTCACCGGATGATTTTCGGGAAAAGTATTGTCTTTATTACGAAAAATCATTGAGATATTTATCTCATCACCGGGGCGAAAAACTCCTCTTTCGGTATAAAGATAAGCTCGTGTTTTATTGGATAAATTCTGGACACCATCTACTGAAAATGTGGATAGATTCCATTGCATCTCATTTTTTTTCAGGAAAGACCTTTGAGAATTGTGCTCTGCTTCTACATAAAATATTTCTGACTTTGTGATTGGAAACAATACTTGTCCTTTGGAATTTGTCTTTTTCTCAGAAATTACCTGATTTTGATAGGTCATCAGTTTTACATTTGCTCCCGAAATTGGTTTTGAAGTGTTCAAATCGGTTACATAGACGATGTTTTCATTTTCAGTTTTGAACCAAGTGAGTCCAATATCGCTTATGATTACAGTTTTGCTTACTTTTCCAAATGAGTCATAATATCGCCAAGAATATGGAGATGAAGAAGCATAATCGTTCCAACGATTTTTTTTATCGGCTCCTCTGTATAAAACCTGATGTTTCCTGAATCGTAATCCAATGATGTATAACCCTTTATCGCCATTCGGGATTAGTTTGGAAATATCTAATTCGTGTTGTAACCATTCATTTCGTTTTTCTCCGATTTTAAGAGTTTTATTGAGATAATTTATTCCGACTCTTCTGAATTCCGAGTGATATTGTTTTTCATTTCTAAGACTGGAGAGATTATTATTTTGCAAAAATTGCCCTGAATTATTTTCAAAAACTTTTTCCACAGTAAGGCTAACTTCTTTTAAATTTAGAGTTTGAAACAATAATTTTTTATTATTACCGGAAGGTAAAAAACAGCCATCGCTACTAAATGTCATTTGAGGTTTTTGGTCGTTAAATGCAAATGATTTTGTATAATCTGTTTCAAGATTTTTGGCAAATTTATTCCTAATGTTTTTGTTGATAGTGAGCGTATATTCTATTCCATACTCAAACTTTCCGGTCACGGTCACTTTTTTTTCATACTTTTTTAGTTTGAAACTAAGATTTGGTTCAATCGTGAGCAAGCCATCCAATAATTGTTGTGAATCAAGAACGGAAGAAAATTCAATCTCGACAGCAGGATTAATTTCATCGGATATTCTGGTAAAAAATACAACTTTCATTTCCTGAAACGAGTATGATGAAAACTCAACTTCATAATCGTCAGAGAGTTGAAACTTCTTTTTTGATAAGTTTATTTTGAATAGGCTATTTGTCTCTTCGTGTGAAAATTCTGCTGTTTTGAAACTGAATTCTTTTCCTTTTTCCTTTCCTTCCCAGATTAGTTCTAATTTGTTTTTGCCACGATAGAAATTAAACTCATTTTCAACTATCTCTTTTTCAATATGATATGTAAATTTTATTGTTCCATCATAATATATTTTATCGTCATCGGTTTGGATAAAATCTCCATCCAGAAAACTTATTTCTCTACCTTTTACATTTACAACAAATTGATAATCAGCAACTTTTGCCAAATCTGCGGAAAGTTCTTTTACATCAACTTTTACTTTATATCTTTTTCTTTCATTTAGCTCTTTATTGGGAATAAATTGAAGCGTTTTGTAATCTTTCCAAACAGTTTTTCCCTTTACTTTTGGGGAGATTGTTATGATGTCACTTTCAATAGCTTTTCCGATTTCATCAACCTTTATCATCGGACTTACAAATTTGACAATAATTGGAGAATCGGGGAAAATGTTATTGCTTACATAGCTGATATAACGAGCTATATGATATTCTTCATTCTCTGGCTTTGCATTTTCAGGCTTTTCATTTAGCTTGCTACAACTGATTACTGTGAAAATAGTTAATAATAAAATTAATGTGATTTTTTTCATCATATCCCCCGATTTTGACGTTTTTGTTCTGTAATAATTTGAATATATTCAATTAATTTTTCTACTTTGCTTTAGATTTTTTCAAACTCTCCCTCTTTCCCTCTCTTTATCTAAAGCGAGGGATGACTTCAGCTTTTTTCTTCCTGTTTTTCTTATGTTCCTTCTCTTGATTTTAAGAGAAGGACAGCAGGATGAGTTCTAATTCTTGTTCCCAAGCCCCAGCTTGGGAATACACTGTTACAAGAAGCTCCTGTTTCGCAATGAGCTTGCTAACTAAGAAATTAAAATGAATAAAATTTTGTTTTATTTCTGCTGTAAACTTCCGAATCTTCTATCATTTCATTGTTGAAAAATTTGGCAATTTCGGAAAATTGCTCTATTATTTTTTGTAATTTGTTTCTTTTTATCCGTTTTTCATCCGCGAAAATCAGCTGCAAAAAATTATTTCTTTTCCAACCATTCTTTGTATTCAATAAGAAAATTTTCCGCTTCTGTTCCGTCTAACATTATGCTTTCGACTGAGTTCCCACCTGAAATAAATTGTGCACTGAAAAAAATGAAAATTGTTCCGGCAATCTCGTATTTAACAAACATCACACTCCGAAATGGAATCACAAAATCTCTGTTTTCAAAATAGTTTTTCATAATAAATTCCTCTTATATTATTTTTATATTTTTTTCGTTTCAATAAAACTGATATTTTCGTCAATTTATATTAAGTTTTTCAGTTTTAATAAATAGGCAGTGTAATAAATAGCATAGATAGTGCCAAACCAGATAAAACATTTAAACACGCTGTTTTATAGAATGTTAGAAAATATTTTGAGTAATAAGATAAATTAATTTAGCAATGAATATATAACAATGTGGTTAATTGATAATATTTATTATTATCTTAATTCTTGTTTTTGCTTTTAATATTCTTGTTCCCAAACCTCTGCTTGGGAACACGCTAACCTAAGAAGCTCTTTTCGAGTTCCCCGCCCCAAAAAGCAATTTTTCGCATTTTAAGCTATCAAAAAAACACTAAACTATAAAATATTTGACACTAAAGCTACTTGAGATTTTTCGATAAAGGACAGTTAAAGAATAAATTGGAGAATTAATGAAACAGGAACTAATTAGAAATTTTTGCATTATCGCACATATAGATCATGGTAAATCTACATTAGCAGATCGCTTGTTGGAGTTTACCGGAGTTATTAATAAAAATATGAAAGCAGAGCAGATCCTTGATGATATGGAACTGGAAAAAGAGCGTGGAATTACGATTAAATCTCATGCAATACGGCTTCCATACAAGTTTGAAGGTAAAACATATCAATTTAACCTAATTGATACACCCGGTCATGTTGATTTTTCCTATGAAGTATCTCGTAGCCTTGCTTCGTGTGATGGTGCATTGCTTTTGATTGATGCAGCCCAAGGGATTGAAGCTCAAACGATGAGTAATCTTTATCTCGCAATGGAAAATGATCTGGAAATAATTCCAGTGATAAATAAAATTGATCTTCCCAAAGCAGATGTAGAAGGAACAATTCATGAAGTTGTAGAAAATATCGGGGTAGATGAATCTATGATTATGCAGGTCAGTGCAAAAGTTGGAACTGGCGTAGAAGGGTTGATGAAGGCGATTGTGAAGCATATTCCCGAGCCAAAAGGAGATTTTCAAAAACCGGCTCAAGCTCTAATTTTCGATTCTTTTTTTGATACATATCGCGGTGTAATTGTTTTGGTTAGATTGTACGATGGAATTTTGAGAAAAGGAGAAGCAATTAAACTATTTTCTACTGAGAAGACTTATAATATTGAGGAGATTGGACATTTGGGTTTGAAAAAAGAACCTGCTGAAAAACTCTCAGCCGGGGAAGTTGGTTATATTGTGGCTAATATCAAAGAAGTTGCCGATGCTCGTGTCGGAGATACGATTACAAGTTTGGAAAATGGTTGTGAAACTGCTCTCCCCGGTTTTCAGGAACCTAAACCGATGGTTTTTAGTGGGATTTTTCCTATGAATGGCGAGGATTATCAAGACTTACGCGATAGATTGGCGAAATTGAAATTGAATGATGCAGCTCTGGTGTATGAACCTGAGAATTCTATGGCATTGGGATTTGGATTTAGATGCGGATTTCTGGGAATGTTACATTTAGAAATTATTAAAGAGCGACTTTTCAGGGAATATAATGTTCCCATAATTGCTACAACTCCGAGTGTTCGTTTTATTATAAATCTCACAGATGGAAGCTCAAAAGTGGTGAATAATCCGGTTGATTTTCCTGACCCGGTAAGAATAGACCATGTGATGGAACCGTTTATGGATGTCGAAATAATCGTTCCAACAGAATATGTAGGTAATATAATGAAGATCGTTCAAGATCGGCGTGGAATTCAAAAAGATATGCAATATATTGATGAGAAGCGAGTTTCTTTACACTACGAAATGCCACTTATTGAAATAATTTTTGATTTTTATGATAGAATAAAATCACTCAGTCGTGGTTATGCTTCTTTGGACTACCAATTCAAAGATTATCGTAAATCCAAAATTGTAAAAGTAGATATGCTTATAAATGGAGAAAAAGTTGATGCAATGTCTTTTATGTGCCACCAAGATAAGGCATATAGCTGGGGAAAAAGTATCACAGATAAACTCAAAGATGTGATTCCTCGTCATCTATTTAAAATTGCTCTGCAAGCCAGTATCGGTGCTAAAATAATTGCCAGAAGCACAATAAATGCTATGCGAAAAAATGTAACTGCCAAATGTTATGGTGGTGATATTACCAGAAAAAGAAAATTATTGGAGAAACAGAAAGAAGGTAAAAAACGCATGAAGGAGATCGGTTCGGTTGCAGTTCCGCAAGAAGCTTTTTTGGAAGTTTTGAAAGCTGATAGGGATTAAAAGAATTGACATTTTTTTGAAAAAAATAAAATTATTAATAATTAAAAATTTAGGAGGAACAATGAAGAAAAAAGGATTTCTATTTTTTGCGGTTTTTATGCTTGTTTCAATATTAACTGCAATTCCTGTAAGCCAAGATGACGCAATTCAAGTTGCAAGTAATTGGTATCTGGAAAGAAGTAATGAAGTAGGTTTGAAAAATGTGGAAATTATTGAAACATTTGTTACCCAAGAAAACTTACAAGATATCTACTATGTGTATAATTTCAAAGAAGGTGGTTATGTAATGATCGCTGCTGATGATGCCATTACACCTATTTTGGGTTATAATTTTGAACATCATTATAAATTGAATAATCATCCACCCCAATTTGAAGCGATGCTGGAAAGCTTTAAAGAACAGATAGTTTATACAAAAAATAATAATCTTTCTGCTTCAAAAGTAACAAAAAAAGCATGGGAAAGATTAAATGTAAAAAAAGAGAGATTCAAAAAAAACAGAGATTTCAACCGTCTTGGACCATTGCTTAATTCTACTTGGGATCAGGATTACAGCTGGAATACTTATTGTCCTGCTGATGCAAGTGGACCAGGTGGATATGTTTATGCCGGATGTGTTGCCACAGCAATGGCACAAATCATGAATTATTGGGGACATCCCGCCAGCGGAACCGGTTCTCACGGTTATACCGACCCAACTTATGGCTATCTTTCTGCAAACTTTGGTTCTACCACATATAGTTTTCCTATGAATAATAGCTCAGCTACAAATGCTTCCAGAGAACTGCTTTATCATTGCGGTGTATCTGTAGAAATGGAATATGGTTATGATGGTTCTGGTGCATTTACATCTGATGTTGTTTCTGCATTAGAAACATATTTTAGCTATGATGTTAGCGCTTATTATGACAGTAAAGCCTATCATACTGATTCTGTATGGGAGAATATGATACGGGCTAATTTGAACAATTCTCGTCCTCTTCAATATCGTGGTTCCGGAACAGGGGGTCATTCATTTAATTTAGATGGTTATGAAGATACAGATATAAGTCACTTTCACTTTAATTGGGGTTGGTCTGGATATTATAATGGTTATTATTATCTTAGCAGCCTGAATCCCGGTACTGCTGATTTTACTACCAATCAAGCTGCAATTTTTGATATATTTCCTGAAAATGGTGTTCCTGGTACACCCACAAATCCTGATCCTGCAAATACAGCTACAAACATCAGCATAGACACAATGATATCTTGGACTAACGGTGCAAATACAGATAATGTTGATGTATATTTCGGAACAAGTCTATTGCTTGTTTCAAATAAAGATGCTTCTGTTAAAATATTTGCGAATACAACTTCAACCAGTGTAGATCCAAGTGGTGCTGGTTCTCTTGATAATGATACAACATACTATTGGCGAGTGGTTTGTAAAAATTCTACTAGAGCTGAAACCGATGGACCGGTGTGGTCGTTTACTACGGAAAGTGCTGGTGGAATTCAAGCTGAATTGATTTATCATGAATCTTCATATTACATTTGCTCATTGCCAGATGCTAATTATAATATTCCTGCCTACTGGCAACAGTTTACACCATCAGGTCCAGGGGAATTGTTAAGTTTAAAATTTAATTTATTACCGGAACATCACGATCCCCATAATGGTGTATTGCATTTAACCGTTTATGATGTCCCCGGAGGAACAAACCTTGGTGGAATTGATGTAGATACAGATGTTTTAACAGATGGTTTGTATGAATTTGATATGACTGGTATTAATTATAGTTTTGGTGTAAGTGAAGAATTCTATATTCAAGTTACTTTTACTCCTGATACTGGAAGTGATATGTTATATATGTATATGGGGGAAGAAGAAAATGGTGTGGATATTTTCTATGATGGACATTCTCATTTTGAATATAATGGTAGTTACAATTATTGGTGGACTGGTGGAACTGAGCAATATATAGATGAGTTAAATTTAAGTGCAGTTGTTGAATACGAAAGTTCTCCTGAAATTCATGACTTTATGGTTCAAACTCTAAGTTTTTATGGCTTTTTCCTACCAACAGAAACAAGAGCAAACATAGATTTCGAAGCTGATATTAAAAATATCGGTACTTTTGATGAGAGTAGTGTAGAAATTGAACTTGTTATCACAGATACTACTTATTCAAGAAATGTAGTTTTTTCAAATTCCCAATATATATCTTTAGTTTCAGGAGATTCTACAACGGTTACTTTTGATACTTGGTCTGTTTCAACTACAGGAGAATATATAGTGAAGGTGGAAACAAAACTGGCAACTGACGAAGTACTAAGTAATAATACTATCTTAGTAGAACAACAGGTCTGCTCATATCCCACGGAATTAACCTATGATGATGGAACTGCTGAATCTGCTTATGCAAAATATTCAGCAGGAAACGGATTTGCCAATAAATTTACACCACCTTACATTCCTTATTCAATCAGTGATATAAGTTTTCATGTTTGGAATGATACATGGCCTGATCCGGGAAGTAATGAAATGAAGATCATGGTGCTTGATGATGATGGAACAGATGGTAGTCCGGGAACAATTCTGTATGAAGAAATTGTAACTGTTGTTCGGGGTGCTTGGAATACATACAATCTAAATGGTAGCAGAAATATACTTCTTGAGGACGGTTCATTTTATGTCGCTTCTATTTCAACTGCTGATAATCCTAATTGTCCTGGATTATCGGTTGACAGTAGTGGTCCTTTTGCCGGACAAAATGTCGCTTGGGATTTTCAAGATGGTGTTTGGACGCAAGGTTATGCCGGCTATGGAAATGAGTATATGATCAGAGCTACGGTAATTGACGGGCTTATTGATGCACCTGTAGTAACAATTGAAACAATTAATAGTGGTGATAATGTCGAATTAACCTGGAATCCTGTTCCATACGCGAATTCTTATGATGTTTATAGTTCTCTAGAACCTAATGGAACTTTCACAATTGAACCAACGGGCACAGCAATTTCCGGTACAAGTTGGAGTGAATCAACTTCTGAGAAAAAATTCTATTATATAATTGCATCATCAGATACGCCTTCTCGTAATTCAAATCAATATAAAAAACTGGTAAATACCAGATTAAAATCAACAGTAAAAGAATTTAATAATGCTAGCAAATCAGTAGGAATACCAAATAAAATAAGTATTATTAAAAAGGTAAAATAATTGTAGTATCCAGAGCTAGCAAAATTAGTCAGCTCTGGATTTTAGACTTGTTAAATTTCTATATTAAGATTATCAAATTTTAGAAACAAAAAAAGCCACTCAAAATAGAGTGGCTTTTTATTTATTGTGAATTTTCATTTTTCTAAATATCCCCGCATTCAATTACCGTACTGCTCAAGTATCATCAATCCTGAGAACAGGTATATTGAAAAGGTGCATTTTTAAGAATTTCCCTAATCCCTTCATTACTCATTTTTGTTTTCACCAGACAAATAAAATTAGGATTTGAAGAAAATGA
This sequence comes from Candidatus Cloacimonadota bacterium, assembly GCA_021108315.1. GTDB lineage: Bacteria > Cloacimonadota > Cloacimonadia > Cloacimonadales > TCS61 > JAIORE01. Next base: position 19,754 of record JAIORE010000133.1, on the reverse strand, counting down.
TTTTTTCATTATCTCAGCAATTTCATCCTGCTTTTTCTCATCACAAACAGCAAAAACTGACGAACCACCTCCTGAGATATTGCAACCATAAGCACCAGCTCGTAGAATTGCCTTTTTCGTTTCAAAATAATTGGGGATTGCAGCTCCACGAATGGGTTCTGCAACATAATCTGTTGTAATCGCTTTTCCAAATTCCTCAATATCTTTGGTATGAATTGCATTTATCACACTGGAGCAATGAGCAATCTGTTCTTTTAACTTTTCTTCACCAATATCATAAGTGATAAATCCTCTCGTAGTTCGCTGGCTTTTTCTCATTACAGCAAGAACAATTGGGAATTCTGGCATATCTAATTTCAAGACATCAACAGGGTTATAACTTTTTACTAAGATAAATCCACCAAGAAGAGCTGCCGCAACATTATCAGCGTGTGGAGAGCCACCGGAAGCTACTTCTCCTAATCTGGCTATATCTATTAATTCATTCTTAGGTAAATTTAATTCAAGAAGTTTATTCAAACCGAAAACGCAAGCAGCAGCTGAAGCACCGGTAGTTCCTAAGCCACAACCTGAGGGCATCTTCTTGATAATCTGAATATGCACTCCCTGTGAAATGTTTTTTCTTTTGAGAAATTCCAAAACTGCCAGTCCTGCTGTATTATCGTTTACATTTACTGGAATATCTGAATCTTCTCCTGATAGTTCGATCGTGACTTTATTGAAATTATTCAATTGCAAACGAATTTCATCATTCGGGTTTTGTAAGGTGAGAGCAAAAATATCATAGCCGGGACCAACGTTGGCTGTTGTAGCCGGAGCGTGTAATAAAATCTCTTTCAAATTAAACCTCTTTTTAACATGATTTTTCTTAATTTATCTGTTTTTGCATCACTGAGTTCTGTTAATGGCAAACGCAAACTTCCAGCCGGAAGATTCATCAAATTCAAAGCTTTTTTGGCAGCCATAGGATTGGTTTCATAGCGTAAAGCTTCAAATAGTTCATAGTTTTCATCGTGAAGTTTTATTGCTTCGACATTATTACCACCTAAAGCAAAATCAAGCATATTTTTCATTGTTTTGGGAATGATATTTCCTGCAACTGTAAATGAACCACTTCCTCCGAAACTTACGAATGGAAAAGCAGTTGTATCTTTTCCTGTGAAAACTTCAAAATCATCATTTTTGGTGAGATGAAGCAGTTTTGCTAGATGATCCAGTTTCTTATTACCATCTTTTGTACCTACGATATTAGGGTGTTTTGCTAAGATTGCAGAAGTTTCCGGAGCCATATCAATTCCAGTACGAGCTTGAGCATTGTGAAGCATAATTGGCACAGGAGAAATATCTGCCAGTTTTTCATAGAATTTGATGAGTCCATCAGGTTTGGGAATTACAAAGTAGGGTGCAAATACGCAAATGTAGTCTACTCCAAGATCAGCAAATTCTTTTACACGCTCGATTCCCTTCCATAAGCTCATCACACAAATATCAGGAACAACTTTTATTTTGCCTTTTGCTTCTTTGACAACAATTTTTATGACAGTATTTACTTCTTCATCTGTCAAAAGTGTATTTTCACCGGTTACTCCGAGAGGAGCCATTCCGTGAATCCCTGCTTCTACTTGTTTTTGGACAAGTAATTTTAAACCGTCTTGATCTAATGAAAGATCGTTTTTATACGGTGTGATTAGTAATGTGTATGCACCTTTTTTCATTTTCTATTTCTCCTTTCTTTAAAATTTATAATTATTGTATACTTTCATTATCATCATCATTCCTATTCAAAATGCTGATGATTAATTGCTTAATAATATCTGCTTCATCTCTATTGCTAGTGGCTATAAATAGTGTTAAGGAAGCTAAAGCTCCATTACTGATAATTTTTTTGTTATTTTTCTTAAAAAGAGTTCTGTTTTTATTAAGAAAATAAAGGAAACAAGCTGCTGCAATACGTTTATTCCCATCAACAAAGGAATGATTCTTCACAATTGAATAGAGTAGATTTGCTGCTTTTTCTTGGATAGAAGGATAGAGTTCTTTTCCACTAAATGTCTGTTTAATATGGTTTATAGAACTATGAAAACTGTCATCTTTAGGTTTTGCAAAAACTCCACTTTCATAGTCAGAATACATTTCTGAAATAAATTTAATATAATCATCGTACATTGGAAAAACTGTTAATTGGGTAGAATTACCAATTTTATCTAAAACCTTATGATCGTAGTTATCTAGTAATTCCAATCCTTTTGCAAAAATTTCTAATATTTTATTTTCCTTAAATTCACTTTTTTCTTCGATTGCTCTATTTAATATTCTTATTCCTGTTTTAAGGTATAAAACTTCCTGTTTTTTTTGCTCCAATCGTTTTTCGTTTATTGCATATCCTTTTATGAGATAATCTTTTAGTCGCTGAGTAGCCCATTGTCGGAATTGAACTCCCCGTTGAGATTTTATACGATAACCAACAGAAATTACAACATCAAGATTGTAATATTTAAGTTTTCTGCTTTGTGTTTTTCCTTTTATTGCACCGTGTTTAGTGGTATGTGCAAAAAATGCACATACCAGAATTTCATCTAATTCACCTTCTTTGAAAATATTGTTAATATGTCTGTTTATTGTAGTTCTGTCTTTGTCAAATAATTCAGCCATTTGAACTTGAGTAAGCCAAGCAGTTTCTTGTTGAAAAACAACCTTAACTTCTGTCTTATTATCTTTACTTTGAAATATTTCAATTATATTTTGTTCATTGTTTTCCATTACTCAAACACCTTTTTTTCAAATCCAGTTCTCAGTATTTATTTTTCTTTTTGTATTGAACTTTTTTCTGATGATATTTCAAAGAAAAAGGTGAAAGTCTTTTTGAATTTCAAAACAAACTTTCACCCATTTTCCAATATTCACAATTATTTATTTAGCTATTCACTAATCAAGCCCATATTTTTTCAAAGTCTCTATCTTTGGAACACCCAGTTCATTCCATCCACGAAGTTCATAAACTTTTTGAACCAAATCAGTAAATATCTTTTTATCTAATACTTTATCTTTCATAAATCCTGCAGGAGCAACAAGTTTGAAAAATCTTTCAGGAATAATATCATCTGTATTTTTTCTACCATTACGAATGTTATATCTACGTGATAAATTTGTAATTCTCTCACCAACTTCTCGCAAAGATTCTTCGGTGAATTCAATTCCGGTAGCAGCACTCAAAAGTGGAGCCAAACGATCCAATCCCAAGGGAACGAAATCACAAATCACCAAGCTATTACGTGCATTTATCTCATTCTGCCCATCAATAACAGTTGCCGGAATATCTTCTATTTTAAAATTTTCTCCCATCTCAGTTTCTGTACACCAAAGTCTAGTATGGCTACCAAAATCTGCAACTGAAAGAGAAACACACATCGTGAGGCTTCCTAATGGGTTTACTCCTGAAATCTCCATTCCGTAGATATTTATGGCAAAATCTTTACTATCTTTACCTATTTTATCTGAGGCTATCTTTGTTCCGTCTGCAAAAATTTCACCTACACCTTTTCTTTCTGCAATAAGTTTGATAAATTCTCGCTGAGCTTCGGCATTTCCCCATTTCATTTCAAGATTTGACCAATCATCCAGATAACCTTTTTCAAAGCATTCCATTGCAAAAGAGCAGGTAACTCCAGTGCTGATCGTATCAAGACCAAGATCATTACATATCTCATTTGCCCAAGTTACATCTTTGATGCTGGAAATTTCACAACCAGAGCCAAGGAAAGCAGTAGTTTCATATTCTGGTCCTTCCAGCTCGTGACCATCCCATCTAGCCCATTTTGAACAACGAATTGCACAATTGTAGCAGCTGGTATCTTCCCAATTCAGTTCTTTTCTCGCAGTTTCAGAGGTTAAACTTTCAAATTCGTCATAAACACCTTTCTGGAAATTTTTAGTAGGAAGATAGCTGTTTTCCTGACCACTGCGAACGCACTTCATTGTACCTTTCACCCTGCGATATTTCACACCCTCATTACTCAAAATATCTTTAGTGAATTCTTTATTTATTTCTTCAAACTTATTTTCATCAAAATATTTTACTTCAGTAGAACCATCTACAATTATTGCTTTAAGGTTTTTTGAACCCATCACCGCACCGAGACCTCCACGTCCAAATTGACGATGTTTATCTATTCCGATACAAGACATTTTTGATAAATTTTCACCAGCTTGTCCAATCGCAGCAATGCGAGGATTTGTTCCCGAGTGTGTTTTTATTAATTCATCATTTGTAAAGAAAATTCCTTTTCCCCAAAGATGTGAAGCATCTTTTATTTCAACTTTTTCATCGGTAAGATAGATATAAACAGGATTTTCAGATTTTCCAGTAATCACTAAATAGTCGTAACCGCTTCGTTTGAGGGCAGGTCCGAAATTTCCCCCGCAATGACAATCGTGAATTGAATTTGTGAGAGGAGATTTTGAAACTAAAGTTGAACGTGCACTGGTTTGAATTTTTGATCCGGTAAAAGGTCCATTCACAAATATCAAAGGATTTTCCTCTCCAAATGGATCAGGATTTGGAGCAATTTTATCTAAAATAGCAAAGCCAAGTCCTTTTCCGCCTATATATTTTTTTAAAAGTTCTCGTTCTGTTTTCTGAATATCATATTTCCCAGTTGAAAGATCAATTTGAATCCATTTGCCAGTATATGACATATATTACCTCCAAGATTTTATTTACAATTACAAGAAGAATTATGAATTTGCAAAAGATCGGTTAAGATTGAAAAACCTGTTTCGATTCTTCCTGCACCAGGTCCAACAATTGTCACATCACCCAAAAGATCTGTAGTGAAAGTAAGAGCATTTGTCGCTCCCATCACTCCTGCTAATGGATGAGAAAGATCGATCATTTCAGGGGAAACTGATCCGGTAATTTCACCATCTTTATTCTCAACTGTACCGATAAGTTTCCAACGAGCATTTGTATCTTTTGCTTTTTGGATATCTTCAGAAGTAATTTTAGTGATTCCACGACAAGGCACCTCATTGATTTTCATAGATGCTCCCATCACAATATTGGCTAAAATTGTTACTTTCCCTCTAGCATCATAACCTTCTACATCTCCGGCTGGATTTGCTTCGGCATAACCTAAATCTTGGGCAACTTTCAGCACTTCATCATATCCCATCCCTTTTTCCATTTCAGAAAGCATATAATTTGTAGTTCCGTTAAGAATTCCTCTGATTTTTGAGATTTCGCAACCGGCAAGAGGTCCTTCCACAAGGTTTATGATAGGAGTTCCGGCAACTACAGTTCCCTCGATCATAAATTTTACACCTTTTTTATCTGCAAGTGCTTTCATCTCAGGATACCTTAGAGCAGCTGGTCCTTTGTTACTAGTTACAATATGTTTTTTTGATTCTAAGGCAGCTTTGCAATGCTCAATAGCCGGTCCACCAGTATCCAAATCTGTGTAAGTGAGTTCGCATACAACATCTGCATTACATTTTGTTATCAAGCTTACATTATCCAATGTGGTAAGGTCGCGAGTGAATTTTTTCTTGGCTTTTGCTTCTTCTAACATTGCGGGAATATTTAGTCCGTTTGGATTATAAACACTACCAAATGCAAAATCCGCAACAGCTACAAATTCAAATTCATAGTTATATTTTTCCTTTAAATACTCTTTTTTGTTCAAAAGAATTTCACAAATACCTTGTCCAACAGTTCCAAAACCTAATAATGCGATTTTTTGTTTCATTTTCAATCTCCTATTTTTATATTTTTTATTTCATTTGTATGTCTTAAAAAAATTGTATATCTTTTTGCCAAGTAATAATTTTATTGCTTTTTGAAATCTTTTAACTCTCTATTTAATAACGGAATAACTCAGCATTTGATAGCTACAAAATAATTTTTGTTTTTTGTATCACTTTAACGATTTCTCTAATTTTAACGGAGCGGATATCTGTATAAGCTTGTTTAATTGCACACGCTGGATTGCTTGTGATACTTTCTGTTATCATCATTTGAAGCTTGATTAGACAATCTCTTTAATATTCAATTCTAAAACAATCCTTTTGAAAATCCACCATCAACTTTCAAAGAAACTCCGGTGATATATCCAGCACCTTCGGAAGCCAAAAATGCAACAGTTTGAGCAAATTCACTTGTAGTTCCGATACGTTTCATTGGGATATTGGATTCGAGTTTTTCGTAGAAAGATGTTTCAGTTGAATTATTTTTCTGAGCAAAGTTTTTTGCCAGATTTTCTACTCGATCGGTTTTTGTGTAACCGGGGCAGATAGAATTTACGGTGATATTATCGACAGCGACAGCATTGGAAAGCGTTTTCATAAAACCAATAACTCCGGTTCTTGCGGTATTGGATAATATCAAATTATCAATCGGTTGTTTCACCGAAATCGAAGTAATCATCACGATTCGTCCCCAAGCATCTTTTTTCATTGTAGGAATAACTTTCTTACAAAGATTTATTGTGCTCAGTAGATTTAGCTCAAATGCTTTACGATAATCATCAATTTCAAAATCTCCAAATCCTCCGGAAGGCGGTCCTCCGGCATTTGTGACTAAAATATCTATTTTCCCAAACTTTTTGATTATTCCATCTATCATTTGAGCAACTTGTTCTTCATTTGTGACATCACAAAAGTAAGATTTTACGATTCCCCCCGTTTTCTGAGAAATCTCTTGTTCGGTTTTTGATATAGATTCTTTGTTTCTTGAACAAATTATTACCTTAGCACCCTCTTGTGATAATCTCAAAGCTACTGCTTTTCCTAAACCTTTGCTGGCAGCGGTAATTAAGGCAATTTTATCTTTTATCTGCAAATCCATAAACTCTCCTAATGGAATTATAAATTTTAAATGTTAAATTATAAATGATAATAGTTGAATTTTATACCTTAAGATGGTCTTTTACACAATTTGATAGACGTTTAACTGCTTCTACCAATTGTTCTTTGGAAGCAAATGAATAGTTGATTCTCAGATGGTTTTTGCTTGGATTTTCTCCATAAAATACTTCTCCGGGAACGAAAGCAACTTTATATTTTATCGCTTCATAAAAAAGCTTCATTGTATCTATACTTTCTGGTAACGAAACCCAAAGAAACAATCCTCCTTCAGGCACAGTCCATTTTGCACCAATATCTTTTGGGAAATATTTATCCATAGACTGCAGAAAAATATCCAATTTTTCTCTATAATAGTCTTTGCATTTTTCCATATGCTCATCATAATTCATCTCAGTGAGAAATGCTGTGCACATATCCTGATTATACTTTGGGGTATTTAATGTATTTCCACCTTTGATGTTGCCCATTTTTTCGATAACATCTTTATGGGCGATATTGAAACCAACTCGAATTCCGGGGCAAAAAATCTTTGAAAATGTGTATACACCAATAACATTAGTCCCATTTCGTTTTTGGTCTAAAGCAAAAATTGATAGGATAGATTTGCCCTGATATCGTAAATCTCGATAAGGACTATCTTCCACAATAGGAATATCGTATTCATAACTGATATCGAGTAGTGCTTCTCTTTTCTCCAAGCTTGTTGTTATACCGGTTGGATTTTGAAAATCTGGAACAACGTAGATAAACTTAGGTTTTCTCTGTAATTTTTTCAGAATTTTTCTATATTCTTCTACATTTGATCCATCTTCTTCCATATCAATTCCGATAATTTGAGGATTTTCCATTTGAAAGGAGACAATTGCTCCGGCAAAAGTTGGTCTGTCTATCATTATCAAATCTTCGGGATTTAAAAATAAACGTCCTGTTAAATCTAAACCGTGTTGCCCGGAAGAAGTTATGACAATATTTTCACTTGCAACTTGTATATCATCTCTTTTTAAAAAATCAATGATTGCTGAAACTAAACTTGGTTCTCCGGGAACTGCTGTATATTGAAAAATATTCTCCAGATTTTCTTCTAACAGCCTGATGGATGCTTTTCGCATCTCCGATTTTTGAAACATATCAGCCGAAGGTAATCCACCGGCGAGAGAAATAATCTCAGGATCATTCAAATATTTAAAGATTTTTCCTATGGAATAACCATCAAAATCTTTCATTATTTTGGAATATTTGTTTTTCCAATCTATATTCATATTTATACCTCTAAATTTTTTATTTTCTGTACCACAAATTAACTCTAAAACAGCAAGAAAAAATATTAGCAACTAACAAAACTAACGATACGAACAAATAATTAACCACAGAGAACAAAAAATAATTATAAATTTTAAATGATAAATGCTTTGCGTTATTAGCGTCTTAGCGGTAAATATTTTCTTCTACCTCATCCCAGCCTTCTCCTGCAAGGAGAAGGAGTTTCCTCTCCTTGCAGGAGAGGATTAAGGTGAGGTTTTATCGTCTTTTGTTTTTGTTTTTTCTGTTCATTTTTTATTTTTTCTCTGTGGTAAATTCTTTTTGAATTTAATTCATCCGAGATAAAATAATTGCCCACAATATCAATATTATGGGCAATAAATTAATTAGCTTTTAATATGAAGACTTACCAAAAATTGGTTTGATACCTTTTTTCATCATATCAATCCCATCGCGAGAAGCTTGAAGAGCTTTATAAAAAACTACATCTCCAATTTTTTCAGCATTTTCTTCACGTTCATCTTCAGGAAGGAAGTAAGCAGCCATTGTATCCATATCTCTGGCAGTTCCATCACTTTCATATTTGTATGTAATATCTGTTCCACTAAGAAGAACTTTGTACATATTTTCTGTCCAATTGAAACCTGCAACTCCAAGATCTGGGTTGATATAAATATGAGCTGATAAACTAATACCTTTGATACCACTTTCTTTAAGTTCTTTTGCACATTGGATAAATGTTTCAGCAGTTGTTCCATTGCCAATATTTATTTCATAAAGTGGAGAAGTCCCATCTTCACGAAGATATTCTTTCATAATATTTAGAAGCATACGGAATTGCATCAGATTTTGAGTTGCAAGCAGCATAGAAATTTTTATATTAAGATTTGGAATCTCTCTTCCATAATAACAACCAGCTACAATAGTGCTCCAACTTGGATTCAAAAAGAAATCAGCTCCATTTGCTAAAGCTGTTCTGGTAATTCCATCCAGATAATAAAGATGATTGTCATTGGCAACTTCAATTCCACCAAAATTACCAAAAAATGTACCTTGATTGATTATATTTAAGGCTGACATTCCATTACCTACATCGCTTCGTGGAAACGTTTTACCTGTTACTTTTTCCAATTCCAAAAACCTTTTTTCCTGATTAGGAAAACCAATAAGGTTCGTGCTACAAAATTTTGATGCTCCCATAATGTTTTCACTCATTGCCAGAGTCGCCATCAAATCGCCATTGTAAACATAATTATCTGTGAGAGCTACCACCGAGATAAATTCGGAAGCTACAAAACAAGGTTCGTTGGTTTCAGCACTGGCAGCAATTCGCTTCATTGCACTGTGGGTAACTTTTGCACCTTGCCAGCCGGAAACTTGAGCTGTACCGATTCCGAGAGAATCGTTATAAACGATATTATTTTTTTTCTCAAAATCCGGTACCTTTGCGAATTTTTTCACAAGTTTTTCCGCATCTTCCAGCATTGCTCCAAATCCTTTCTCTTGCAGAATTTTTTTTCTGGTTTCATAAACTCTCATTTCAGCGATAGTTTTATTGATTTTTTTTGCTCCACCGTGAAATTCTAATAACGCATCCATTGCTTTTGTGTCATCATTTGATAATAATTTGTAATACATTGTGCCTCCTAATTTTTTTATTCAATTTGTTCAAATTAATTCTTTAGAACGTTTTTGAAAAAAATCAAAATAATTGTCAAATTTATTATATCAAAAGATCTTTTTTGTTTTTTAAAATAGAAAATAATAATAAAAACACAATATTTAAAAAATCTTACTGTCCATTATAATTCAACTGTAATGGTGGATTCAGATTCTTACAGTGAATTATTTTGTGATAATATCGGATTATATGTGTTTGATAAAATATCAAGACCAAAATCAAATCCAGTTCAATTAGAAATACAATTAATCAGTTTTTTGAAGCAGTTCAAGTATTTTTTTAAAGAAGTTATAGAATTGATTTTTTATTATCTTAGCTATTATCAATTCTATAAGCTTCAATAGACCTGAAGTTATTTTTTTTATTTCGATTTTAATTATTTTTTATTTTTGCAATAAACTAAATCCAAATATTTAGGGCTTAAATCATTACAAATTCCATGAGTTTGTCCATTTCTGATCGTTCTATGTTCGTAATCGGACATAGGAAAATATTTTTTTTACTCTCAAGTATTGGTATCAATACATAAAGAACTTTTTTCATCTGGCACGATCATTGCATATAAATATATTTATGTAAATTACTAAAAAGCTTAATCTTAAGAGAAATTTGTGATCTCATATAATTTCAATATCTCTTTATTTGATTACGTCTCGATATAAAATTGACTATATAAATTTTTTTATATAGTTAATATTTAAGACAGTTGTTCGCATAGTAATTTTACTTTTTATTCAAAATGTATAATAAAGAAATAAATTTCAAGGCAAATGCTTTGAAAATATAAAAAATAAACGGGATGAACAGGAGGAAAAAATGAAGTTCATGATGTTATTATTAGTAAATGTTTGTATGATCTCAACACTTTCAGGTCAATTATTAAATAATCCTGATAGTATTGTATGGGATCATGTGAACAATCAGTGGTTGGTTTCAAATTATGGCACAGGAGAGATCATTGCAATTGATTCAGAGAATGTTCAATCAGTATTTTCAGATTGGCTTTGTTCTACAAGAGGATTAAAGATAAAAGACGATAAGCTTTATGCTGCTTCAAATTATGACTTGGCAATTTTTGATCTTGCCGGTGCATATCTCGAAAATTTAATATATATTCCTGAAGCAGTTCAACTTAACGATCTTGATTTTGATTCAGAAGGGAATCTATATGTTTCAGATTATTTGGCTAATAATGTCTACAAAGTTAATGTTGAAGAATTAACCTATGAATTATTGATTGATTATGATCTTTATGTGCCAAACGGCTTGATATTTGATGAAAGTAATAATCGAATTATTGCTGCCGCACAAGATCAATCATCATCTGTGATTTTCGGAATAGATGTAACAACAGCTGAATCAGAAATTATTTCAAACCTCAATATTTTCGCTCTTGATGGATTTGCTATGGATTCAGTAGGAAATATCTATGTTTCTTCTTGGGAAACTGATGCTGTTTATCGATACAATGGAAACAATATTTGTACCGATCCCTTGATTGTAGTCTCAGATGTAGATGATCCAGCTGATATTTATATCCGTCAAAGCGATAATCTATTAGCAATTCCACTTTTTAACGAAAATACCATTGTTTTTGTGCCTTTGGAAATAACTTCTGAAAACGAAAATACAATTGAGAAAACGGAAATTTCTCAAATTTCTTGTTATCCAAATCCATTCAAACTGAATTCAGGAAATAGCAGGGGAATGTCTTTGTCTTTCAATAATACTACAAAAGAAACTGAGAATACACAGATAGAAATCTATAATCTTAAAGGACAAAAAGTTAAAACAATACTACTATCTAATGAAAACGAACGGAATAATGTTGCCTTGTGGAATGCTAAAACTGATTCAGGAGAAAATGCTGTAAGCGGTATGTATTTTTCGGTATTAAAAAGTAACAATACTATTTTAGCCTCAGGAAAATTGATTTTAATGAAATAATTAAAAATAGTAAAATTATGCCGAATAAAATTTATTTTTTACTTCAAAACTTCTGTTCATAGAGAAGCAAATTACTAGATTTTGGAAGAATAATTTCAGATATGAGTTTACACGCGTTTACTCTTGATGTTATTGTTCTTCCAGAATTTTAAAGACAATTATAGATCCAACCCTTGACAATTTTACCCTCCTATAACAATTTATGATTTAAATCCTCATTTTTATTGATAAGGAGTCGTAACGAAATAACTTATACAATATTGCTGTGAATTATTATTTTCTACTGCATTATATAACTATTAAATATATAGGGATATTAGCAAGTTATATGCCTTGTAGAAATAAATAATTCTTTGCCATAATTGCTTAACTTATTCCATAACGACTCCTAAGTTATAACTTTAAATTGCTGAATAAAATAAGTATTGAGGTTTTAGAAAAATGGGTGTCCTTATTCTAATCTCTTACTTTTAAATAGCTTAGAATTATTCAGAAATATTAGTAATTATTTTCGTATTACAAATCTGATTTTGAGGAAAATAGATGCAAAATAATCAAAGATTTAATAATATGTTTTATTATGAAAATGTAACTTTATGAAATTCAAATTTATCTCTTTCCGCACAAATTTAATGAAAAAAGTAATATCTGATAATCAAAAAACTAACACACTTTATATCTTCCCAACTCTAATAAGCAAAAAAAGTGCGATCAAGACTTTCCAATCAAAATGGAATATGAATCAATCAGAATTTCTTACAATGGAAGAATGGAAAGAACTTCTTTTTGAATCTAATTATCCTGTTTTGAAAGAAGAAAAACGAAATCTTTCATTATATTCCTGCTTATCTAATGATGATAAAGAATTTTTCAAAATCTCAAGCTATTTTCAATTTATACCTTTTGCTCGTGATTTTTTCAATTTTTGGGAAGAGATGAATGAAGAATTTATTTCTGAAAGCGATATAATTGAAAATATATCAACTGATATTTCGGTAGGAGATTGGCAAAATGATTTCTTTGAGAATTTGGTTCGATTAAAGAATAAATTCAATATTTTACTTAATGAACAGAAACTAAGTGATCAAATATTTATCAGAAATAGAATAAATCTGAAAATTGATAACGTTAGAAAATTTACGCAAATCGTTATTATAAATCAGTTTCATTTTACCGTTTTAGAAAAATATCTCGTAGAAAAATTTGATAAGCAAACCATATTGTATTTGCAACTTCCCGAAGATGATTATGATAAAAAGTCCTTTTCTCTGAAAAAAGAAGCAAAATTACTGAATTCTGAGAATATTAAAACACAAAAAATATTTGTCTCTAAAGCAGATGAGAAACTATCAATGATTTCTGGTTTATTCAATTTTATAGATAAATATAATTGCAAAAATGTGGTTGATTTCCAGTTTGCTTCGCAGTCTTATGCCTCATTTTTGTCAGAAGAAAAATTCAATCTAAACAAGCAAAAATCTCTTAAAAATACTATAATTTATCGTTTTTTTTATCATATTCATAATATCATTTCCAAAATTATTCTGTACAAAGATGATATTTTTCTGATTCATTTACAAACAGTTTCTGAAGCAATGTTTTCCCGTGAATTTTTTGAAGTTTTCTGCGAAGAAAATATTGATCTTTCCCAGCAAGAAATTATTGAATTTGTTCAGAAATTATTTCAAGATAATTTTCAATATATTGACTTAGCTGGAATTTTTTTGAAAATTACTAAAACTTCGGGAAATGTAAAAATCATTTTTTACCGGTTTTTAGAATTTGTTTCAAATCTTATAAAAATAGATAACTTAACTGATTTCACAGAATTATTCAAAAATTGTAGTGAACTTAAATTTTTAAATATATTTTCGGAAAAAGAATTACTTTTTTCAAACTTGCAAGATGTCTTTTTTCAGGCTGTATCAGATTTTTCTACAATAGAAGTTGTGCTCAATCATAGAAAATGGAATGAAATTTTCTTACCAAAGAAAAACCAAAATAAAGATTTAGCAATTTCTTCCGGTTTATTTTTACTATTTTTAGATTATCTCAAACCAAAAAAATTTTCTCTCAATCATACGGAATCAAATGAGTATAAAATCAGAATAACAGATTTACAAAATAGTCGTAATATGACTTTCGATAACATTGCTATTTTAAATTTAGTTGAAGGAATACTTCCCGCAACGAGAAAAACACGTTTCTTTCTTACTGAAAGGCAAAGAACTAAGTTGGGTTTGATCACATACGAAAAAATAGAATTACGTGACAAATATTATTTCTTTCGATTGATTGCTCAAGCAGAAACAGTACATCTTTTTACAATGGAAAATATTGATCAAAACATTGAAGTCAGCTCTTTTTTAGAGGAATTGCAAATCCTTTTACCCGAGAATTTATTTGAACTCAAAGATATTGAGTTGGTTTCATATTCTCAAATTTACTCCAAATTTATTGATGAAAATAAGATTTCACTTCCTTTTGATCAGACATTACCGACTAAAGAAGAATTTTATGCATTTCCTTATCATAAAGATCAAGATTTTCCAAATAATCAAATAGAATTATCTACTTATCCTTGGATTAGTATTTTAGAAGATCCTTTTCGATATTATCTTAATGATATTTTGAAAATTAGACCCAAAATAATTGAGATTAAAGCCGATTTTTCCAAAAAATTTATTGGAATAATTATTCACGAACTTTTCAAGATAATCTGGAATCGCTTACTGGAAGTCTATCAAGGAGATTTAATTCATCATAATTTCAATTTCACGAATTCTCTGTATTTTGATGATGCTCTGAAACACTATTTAAAAACAAATGCAAAATTTCATTATATTTCTCCTCACAACTATTCGGAAGTTTATTTCAAGCGTATTTTTATTCCAATCGTAAAAGTTGGAATTACCAATTTCTTCGCAAAACTACATTATGATTTTGATTTTTCAGATGTTTATCTAAAAATTATTCCGGAAGGTGAATATAAAAAAGGAGATTCTGAAGACCAAAGACTATTAATCAAACTTGATAATGAATTTGAAGTTTACATCAGAGCTAGAGCGGATATCCGTATTGAAAAGGGGAAACAAAAATTAATAATTGATTACAAAAGCGGAAAAGCCACGACTGCAAAAAAGAAAAGGTATGAAAATCAACTTTATTTGTATGAAAATTTCTATTACATTTTGCAAAATCCACAAGAAATGGACTATGTTACCTCATTATTGTATTTTGTTGAGGAAAAGAGTTTTCATAATTTTGACACAAAAAAAATCACGAAAGATGAGATTTTTAGCAAATTTAGAGATAAATTTATTGAAAATTTAGAAAAAATATTTGAAAAAGGATTTTTTATAGCAACCAAAAAATATTCCTTTGAAGATACAGAAATTTCTCGTAGAGACCTTTATCGAAGTCAAAGAAATCAAGAGAAATAATTCTCTCGCCAAGACGCTGAGACGCAAAGGAAAAGATAATGAATAATGAATAATGAGATGCGCCACGCAGTTCGTCGTTTCTGGTTGGGTGAAAGTCCCAACGAGCAAAGGTCTAACTAACCAAATTGCTCTACTGAGTGTTGCGTTTGTTGCGGAGGAGAAACTTAGGTTTCTAATGTCTTTGCAAAGCAAGAAAAAAAAATTAGATTTAAGAGTTTTTTCCGAACAAAACAGACGAAGCGTACACAAGGAATTATGCAGACCAGAGGGAAGAACGCACTTCCTTAAGTTCCGATATAGCCTCGAAAATCATAAATGTACAGATGGTGACAGTGTTCGTTAGTTGGAAACCTATACTGCCTGAATCGTAACAGTGAGATTCAATCAGCAGGTCTGTCGGGGTTTACAAAAGGACGTGGTATGTATAAAGAGAAATGGCGGGAACTTGGGAGACCCGTGAAGTTCCTGAACGATTTGATATTTTCAGGAAGCCGGACTAACTGACAAAGGAGAAAGGCTATAACGATCG
This sequence comes from Candidatus Cloacimonadota bacterium, assembly GCA_021108315.1. Taxonomy (GTDB): domain Bacteria; phylum Cloacimonadota; class Cloacimonadia; order Cloacimonadales; family TCS61; genus JAIORE01. The sequence goes on along the minus strand of JAIORE010000133.1, from coordinate 4,033 downwards.
GGAGTCGGATCATCTCATAGTACTCTGAGAGCGGGAGAGCCGTTTACGTGGGGAAGTGGATGACAATTTTACGTAGCTTGTAAAGGAAACATTATCCAAACAGTAGGGTTGGATGAAATAATGCAAACCTCAATGCAGGGAATATCAAACAAGGCATCATTGGTGCTGATTGCGTAAGTGAGTAAAATTGAAGAGCCCTGTGCGGTAATTCCGCACGCAGGGATCTGTGCGGGGGCGTCTAAGTGATTGGGCGTCCTACCGCGACATAGTGAATAATGATAGTTAAGAAAAGGAAAAGATAATGTCTGAATTTGGATTTGCAGGATAACAAAATTAATTGGATTAATCAAAAAATCATCAAATCATATAAATCCAAATTCTGACAAAAAATCTTTTCTCTTCATTTTCATGTTAGTCCGTGGCTATTTTTTTTCTTTTCTTTTATCCGTATTTATCCGCGAAAATCAGCGGCTAATTTTTTCCTAGAAGGTTATAATATGAACTACAAAAAAGTTATCCGAGCCAGTGCTGGAACAGGAAAAACTTATCGTCTTTCTTTGGAATTTATAAATATTATGCTCACTTATAAAGATGAGATAAGTTTCCCGGAAATCTTGGTAATCACTTTCACTAAAAAGGCGACTGCTGAGATTAGAGAAAGGATTCTATCACATCTGAAAAATCTTATTTCAAATAATTCCGAGAGTAAAATTCTCTGGAAAAATCTTCAAGAATTAAATCCAGCTTTCACTTCAATTGAAGACAATTATACCTTCTTGAAAAAACTCTATCATAATATTGTCACCAATAAAAATAAGTTGCAGATTAGCACAATTGATGCATTTACAAATTCCATTTTTAAAGGTTTGATTTCCCCGTTTTACAATATTCCTGATTACTCAATTGATGCTGATGTGAATAAAAATTATCTTCCCGAATTGTATGACGAAATTTTACAAGAGCCTACCATAAAAGACTTAGAAATACTTTTTCAATATAAAAAAGGAACAAATCTGGAAACATATGAAACCTTGATTCTTGATATTTTACGAAATCGTCATCTTTTTGAGCTTGAACAAATTGATGTAACTGAATTCAATGCTAAAAAAGAATCTCATTTCGAAAATTATATTACAAATATTTCTGATATTATCAATAAATTCAAAAGCTATTTTATAAATTATCTTATAGAAGAGGGAATTGAACCCAACTGGGAAGTTTTTCTAAAAAAAGAATATCGTATTTTTGTAAAAAAATATACTAACCTAAATGATAAAACGGTTGAAGTTTTTTTAAAATTTTTTCTAGAACTAATTGTTTCAAAAAAAATCTTACCCGAAAATCACAAAATTCTATTATCTGGAAAAACGTTTTGGAACGGGACGAAACTATTAAAGGGAAAAAAAAATCGTATTCTAAAAGGAGAACTTCTTGATTTATATGTAAGTGCTACAAATGAACTTGCAAATTATTTATTCTATGAAAAATTATTACCGGAACAGGAAAATATCCGCCAAATTGCTTTATTGATTTTAAATAGATATGACAAAATAAAATTTCGCGACCGCATTTTTACTTATGACGATATTTCCTATTATACTTATCGTTTTTTGTACAATCCAGAGTTTTCTATTATAGATGAACACAATGTTTTGAATATTTTTTATGAGAGGCTTTCTAATAAAATTCGATTTGTTTTGATTGATGAATTTCAGGATACGAGTGTTTTACAATGGAAGATAATTTCTCCAATGCTATCGGAATTAATAAGTGGTTTTGGACAGAAAGATATTGGTGGAGTCATTATCGTAGGTGATGAAAAACAAGCGATTTACGGTTGGCGTGGTGGAAAGAGAGAGTTGCTATTACAAACCTCAGATTTTTTGGATTTAGGAAGAAAACCGGAAATTTTACATACTTCATATCGAAGTTCCCAAAATGTAGTCGGTTTTGTTAATGAACTTTTTGGTAATGAATTGTTTCATCAAAAATTGGCAGAATATTCTATAAATTGGGGTTATGAAAAGTTAGACACCCTGAAATCTGCACCTTCGGGATCTGTGAAAATATATTTCAAAAATTATGGTGTTCTCAAGGATAAATCACAAAATAAAAGGAAAAAACTGGAAAAACAAGAAATTTTCCGCGATTTTATTGTAAAAAATCTTTATCCTCTTATAGAGAATAATGAGATTGACCTATTCGAAACAGCGATAATTACTCGTCGTAACAAGGATTTGGATAATTTCGCAATTGTTTTACAAGAGTTATCAATTCCATATATTTTAGAATCTTCCAATTCTATATTTTCATTTAAGCCAATCAAACCGATAATCTATTTAATGAAATTTTTTGCATATCAAGATATTTTTGAATTTACTAAATTTTTACGTTCAGATTTGATTCTTATGCCAACTTCAGAAATGAAGAAAATTCTGATTGAGCTTACTGAATCACTTAAAACAAACGACCTCGCAACTTTTTATGAAGTAAATAAGTCTGAATTAATTTGGCAAAAAATTTCGGAATTGCATCAAATATTAGCAAAAAACGATCTCTTATATTTCTGTAAAAATGTTATCGAGATTTTCAATATGAACCAAATTTTTTCTTCTGAAATCGAACTGAAAAATATTCATCATTTTTTGGAAATAGTAACAAGTTTTGAACGTAATAATTCTGAATATTCCATAAATATTCAAGGTTTTTTGTCTTACATTCAAGAAAATGAAAACAATGAGAATTTTAAGATTTTAAGCACTCGTGAATCTAACTCAGTCAGATTGTTAACTATTCATAAATCTAAAGGTTTAGAATTTAATAATGTTTTCGCTTATTTAGATATTTCTGCTCGTTCAACACATCCAAATCAAGGGCTTTCCTTTTATGAGAAACACAACAAAACTTTTAGTAGGTATGAAGAATATTTTTATACATACAATTATGCGATGGTGCTGAAAAAATCGGAGAAAAAATATCTCGTTGAACTATCTGAAAACCAAAAAATCATTGAGGAATTTAATAATCTTTATGTCGCTCTCACTCGTGCAAAAAATAACTTGATTATTTGGGCAGTCTATGATTCCACAAAATCACTTGATTCCTTTATGAATGCCAGAAATTCTGATAAACTCAGTGTTTCTTATGAACTGTTCAGGAATTTTTATATTTCACATCAAAATAAAATTACAAATATAGCAATTGATACAGATCTGTTTAAAAATGGTAATTTCCTTATAAATTCATCTAATAAGGAAACTCAAAATATAGAAAGCGATCTTGTTTCTTATAGTGAATACTTTGGAATTCCAGAAGATAATGAATTCAGCCAGAATGAAATATCTTCCACAGAAAACAGTGCCAATCTCTTATCGCAAAGAAAAAATATTCTCGCTGGAAATATTGTTCATTACTATCTTTCTCAAATTAATTATGATTCTCCTTCAAATCGGCAAAAAGCTTTTCAAAGGACATTAGCAAATTTTGGTACGCTAATACACTATGATGAATTTTTGAAAATCTCTAATAAGATTGGAAAATTTATTGATAACTATCGTCATATTTTCGATGAAAATTTATGGGATAAAGTTTATAATGAAATGGAGATTTTTGATAAATTGGGAAAAGAGCATCGGCTTGATCGTTTATTGATAAATAAAGAAATTAAAAAAGCGTTGATTGTAGATTATAAAACCGGTGAAATTTCTGATCCTAAGCAACTGGAAATTTATAAAGAAATTGTTAGTGAATTTGATGTTTTCAAAGATGGACATTATGAGATAACTGTGGAATTTTTACGGGTTGAGTTGTAAAATCTAAACAAAAAGAATTAGCAGCTTATGAACGCTGATAAGAACGGATAAAGACAAAGCAAAATAATACGAACAAAAAAAGATTTTACCACAGAGAACACTAACAGTACAGAGGTAAATATTTTTTTTGTGCAAATCAGTGTAAATTTGTGAGAGACTGTTCACATCTCATCCCACCTTTTTCAATAAGTTAGCTGCTATAGCTTTGGTAATATTGCACA
>JAIORE010000241.1 GCA_021108315.1 Candidatus Cloacimonadota bacterium | reverse complement strand
CAATAAGCCCTCAAAGATAATGATTTGTAAAGATTATTTTTTTACAGCCACTAAACTTTAAATAGGAGGAATTATGAAGAAAAAACTTATTTTTATTTCATTATTCATTTTAATTGTTTTCAATTTGTTTGCTGATCTGCAGCAGTTCACTATTGATCCAGCAGATGACTTAGATCCTTATTGGTCACCAGACGGTTCAAGAATTTTATTCACGTCTAATAGAAATGGTAATTATGAAATTTGTTCGTGCCGTTTAGATGGTTCAAATGAAATTCAACTCACATCAACACCAATTGGTGAACTCACTCCGGTATATTCTCCGGATGGTTTGAAAATAGCCTTCACAAGAGTAGATGACGAATTCAGACATGATATATGTTTAATAGATTCTAATGGGCAGAATTATGTTTGCATAACGGCAGATAGTGAAAATGGATGTTCTGCACCTGATTGGTTTGTTGATGGTTCCAAGATTTGCTTTCATTCTGGCAATTCAAACCAAAGTGAAATTTATTCAATGAATATTGATGGGACTGATATAAAACAAGTTACGTATTCTTCAGCATGTATGAAAGCTAGTAATCCTGACTGGAATAATGAATAAACTAATAGGAGATGTGTTATGAATAAACTTTTGTTGATTCTCTCAATTTTAACTTGTACATTTTTATTTTCGCAAACTCCTCCCGATACACTATGGACTCAACATTTCGGAGGAATTTTCGAAGAAAGTTCAACCTGCATTCGACAGATAAACGATGGTGGTTACATTATCTTCGGTGCAACTGATCAAACCGGAAACAATCTTTATGATATATGGTTGATTAAAACTGATGAAGCTGGAAATCTGGTTTGGGATGTTACTTTTGGTGGAGAGCAAAACGACTTTTCAATCATGGGCCAGCAAACCTTGGATGATGGATTCATAATAGCTGGAACAACCGATTCATACGGAAATGGAATGCAGGATTTTTGGTTGATCAAAACGGATGAAAGCGGCAATGAAGAATGGAATCAAACCTATGGAACCTTAGAAAACGACAGAGCACAATACGTTGAGCAAACAGCAGATGGTGGATTTATTCTGACAGGTGGAACGGGAAATTATGAATCAAATGATATGGATGTTTGGTTGATCAAAACTGATGCATATGGCAACCTTGAATGGGAACAAACTTTTGGTGGAGCTGGTAACGAAAAAGCATATACAGTTCACCAAGAAGATGACGGAAGCTACATTCTGGCTGGTTCAACAAGTTCATTTGGTAATGGTAACTATGACATGTATTTGATCAAAACTGATGAATCTGGAAATGAACTTTGGTATAGGACTTTTGGCGGAGCGGAAAACGAAAATGCCTATTCTATGCAGCTCTTGCCGGGAGAAGGTTACATTCTGGCAGGATATACGAAGTCGTTTGGTCAGGGAGAAGATGACGTTTGGTTGATCAAAGTTGATGAACAAGGTAATGAAATCTGGAATGAAGTATATGGAACACAATTTGTCGATTATTGTTATTCAGTAGCTATTACTTCCAATGGAGATTATATTCTGAGTGGACTTACAAATTCTACACCCAATGACGATTATGATGTTTTGGCGATGAAAGTTAACGATACAGGTGAGGAAATCTGGACTGCGAGAATTGGTGGTTCTTTAAATGATTTCTCTTTCTTTGTTGAACAAACTGATGATGGTGGATATATTTTAACTGGGTACACCAACTCATTTGGGAATGGAGATAATGATGTATATGCTGTGAAGCTGGAATCAGACGGCAGCAATCAATCTGACGAGTTCATTAATCAACCATTAAGATACAATCTTCGAAATTACCCGAATCCTTTCAATCCTTTAACAACTATCTCATTTAATTTAACAGTGGAGAACACCGAGAACACAGAACTTTCAATCTACAATATGAAAGGACAGAAAGTAAAAAATATTCCCATCAACTCATTCACCGATCAACCCATAAACTCAGTTATCTGGAATGGAACTGATAATTCCAGCAATCCGGTCTCATCTGGAGTTTATTATATCGTTTTAAAGCAAAGTACCAAAATATTGGCGTCAAAGAAAATGATGCTGATAAAATAACCAAGATTATATGGAAAAATTTGAATTTTAAAGGAGTAAAATTGAAAACTTTGATTAAGAGTATAGAATTGGAAGCTTTAGAAAAAAAATATTCAGGTGTTATTTCTATTTTTAAGAAAAATACTGAGATTTACAATAGAGCGTACGGATATCGTGATATAAAAAATAAAATACCTAATACTATCCATACAAGATTTGGGATAGCATCTGGCACTAAAATTTTCACAGCACTTGGAATCGGTAAATTAATTGATTATGGAATGATTACATTAAAAACAAAAATGAAAGATATTGATAAAAAATTCAAAATCTTCATAGACGAAAATGCAACAATTCTGAATTTACTAACTCATACATCAGGAATCTATGACTATTACGATGAAGAAGTAATCGACGACTATGATAATTATTTTGTTAATGTCCCATGGTATCAGTTGGAAACCCCATCAGATTACTATCCGCTATTTGAAAATAAAACTATGAAAAATAAGACAAATATGAAATATTTGTATTCAAATGGTGGATTCATTTTTTTAGGAATGATAATTGAAAAAATATCTGGGATTACATATCGTGATTTTATTTGCGAAAATATTTTTGATGCAGCACATATGATAAACTCAGGATTCTATGCATTTAATGATCTTCCCGAAAACACTGCAAATGGATATAAAAAAGACAGAAGCACCACAAATATTTACAATCTTCCAATTAGAGGTGGAGGTGATGGTGGCATGTATACAACATCAGAAGATCTTCGATCATTTTGGAATAGACTTTTCTCTTCTAAGATACTATCTAAAAACCTTACAAAACAGTTTTTGGAAACATATCACAAATTTAATGAAAAAAACGGATACGGATGTGGAGTGTACAAGAAATTAGATGATTCTATGTATTATATTTCGGGAAGTGATGCAGGTGTTGGATTCAGCTCTAGATATATTCCCTCCCAAAATATGACTATTAACATAATGTCTAACTTAACTGATGGAAATGAAGAAATTATTAACACTGTATTAGCTTTTTTAAAATGCTAAATTATAAGATTACATTTAAATTGACATTTAACAAAATTCATCAATAATTTTGCTGAAGTGTATTAATTGAGAAAATAAAAAAATGGGAACAATACTACGAAAATTACAGTATAAAAAAATATTCAACAAAGGAAGAAATATGACAAATTTCAATTCTCTCACTGAACGCGGTAAGATCCAGCGGTATCGCAGAGTGCTTACCCAAGCACTTGTAGAATATCCCATAAAGGTTCAAGCGATACGATTCATTTCGAACACGTCAAAACCTGTTTTTCGTGTGCATACCGGGGCTGGTTCTTACGCAGCGAAATTCCATAATCCAGCAGAACATACACTTGCGCAGATGGCATCTGAGCTTTGCTTTTTGGACTACGTTTCGAGCCATTCTGATATGCGTATAGAGATACCGCTTGCAAACTCCAGGGGAGATTTCATAACCGAGTTACAAAGCACATGGCTACCTGCTACAGCGCATGTTGCGCTTTGTAGTTGGGTTCCTGGTGTTGCGTTGAAGAGCTACATTTCGGCAAGCGCTTACCGCCATTTGGGTAGATGTGCAGCGATGCTACATAAGGCTTCGGCTTCCTTTAGACCTGGACAGACTTTTTCAATACTTACAAACAACAAGGTCTTCTATTGGGACAAAGAGACCGTTCTCACCAAACAGGATCGCAAACTGCTCCCCCGGCAGCGCCAAGATCTCTTTTGCCAAGGAGCCCGAGTTGCCCAAAGGGCCATAACGGAGGTCTGGAAATCTGGCCAGCCAAGAGTCATTCATAACGATCTCCATCCCTGCAACCTCAAAGTGCAACGTGGGAAGCTCTCCATGTATGACTTCGAGGACATCACTTGGGGATTCCCTCAACAAGATATTGGAACTGCAATGTTCCATGTCTGCTCCCGGAGTGATTATCCAGACCTGCTCTGCGCATTTCAGGAAGGATACCGGAAAGTTCTGAGTTGGCCTCTCGAGTCTGATCGGCAACTTGATCACTTTGTGATTGCTCGTGTACTAATGTTCGCCAACTACGTTCTGAATTTCGATTTGGACCCTTCAAAGTTTTTGCCGCAATATGAGTCGATGCTTGAAATCTTACTGAATGGGAAAGCGAGTTGAACCAAATTCGAGAATAACAATTGCCGAACAAGGTGCTGCACTGGAATTTAACTCCGCTACGCTCCGTGAAATCCAGTGAGCTTCAACGTTGTGCGACAAATCGCTAAAGGACGCTAAAAATGAAATCTTACAATGAGCTTACAAAACAGGGGAAGATAAGGCGGCTACGTCAAGTTGTGTTCAAAGCGCTTGAGCAATATGAATTGAGTGTAGAGAAAGTCAAATTTTTAACGATAGCAACGAATACAATGTTTCAGGTCTGGGAGGAAAATGGCGAGAAGTACGTGTTGAGGATTTATTCGGAAGAAGAAACAACGCTAAAAGAAAATAAAGCAGAAATGTTCTGGCTTGATGCGTTAAAGCAAGACACAACTTTGAAAGTAGTAGAGCCTGTAAAACGGGCAGATGACGAATACATAAGCATAATTAGTGTGCCTGGAGTCCCAAAAGATCGTCGATGTGTTTTGTTCAAATGGGTGCAGGGGAAGCCGTTAGAGAATAATCTTAGTGCAGAAAATTATTACAAATTTGGTCAGACGTTGGCAAAATTACATACTAATGCAACCAGTTTGAAACCACTTCCGTCTGATATTCAACCGAAAAAGTGGGACAAGGTGTTTTACTATCCAGATGAGCCGGTTGTGTACAATACACCAGAATATGTGCATCTGTTTCCGCCTGAGCGTATTGAAGTCATAGACAAAGTGATTGAGAGAGCAAATGATGTGTTTGCAGGATTGTTCTCAAATAAAGATAAACAAATTCTTATTCATGGGGATTTGCATTTCTGGAATGTACATTTGTATAGGGGCGAACTGATAGTGATAGACTTTGAAGATATAAATCTAGGATATCCGGTGCAAGATATTGCGGTTACCTTAATGTATGGTCGTGAGCGAGATGGCTATAAGGAGTGGAGAAGGGCGTTTCAGGAAGGATACAATAGTATCAGAATGTGGCCTGTAGATGGAGAAAGAACAATTGAGACGTTAATGGCTGCAAGACTCGTGATGTTTATCAACTATGTTGCGCGAATTGATCCATCGCCATTAGAATATGTGGAGCGCCGAACCAAAAATTTGGAACAATATTTGAAAGCATTTGGCTAGGTGGTGGGTATAAGTTGCCGCACAACCTTGTTTGCTCTTGACCGGGCTAATCAACCGGATGGTACGCAGCGTTTTGCTAAATTTGGTTCTGGGTATAAGATGGCCTGGAGCCAACCCGTCCGGCAAGTGAAACTACCGTTGGGTATAATGTTTGGCCTGTGTGACGGAATTAGCAGGATTCCGTCGTGAACAAACTGACCAGACGTTTCATCAGGGATTTATTATTGTGTTTTAAAACAAAGTTACAAAACAGTAGAATCAAAGAAAAGGATGTTAATAAAATGAAAAATAGCTGCTAACAAAAGCACTCACGTTAAAGCATGGTGTGCTTCATACGTTAGTGGCAATAAAGGAAGCAAAATATGAAGAATATTATTTTTGTAATTATTTATTTTATTAATTTGAATTGTATAGCTCAAAATTTATTAAATGGACCGGAAGACATAATGTATCATTCTGCCAGCCAGTCACATTACATTTCAAATTGGGTAAGTGGTTCGATAGTCTGTTTAGATTCTAATAATAACCAAACGACATTTATTAGCGGATTAACACATAGTCATGGAATGATGATATCAAGTGATACACTAATCGTTTGTACAAATAATTATATAAAAAAAGTAGATATTAATACAGCGGAAGTTATTTTTTCTTATCTAGTTCCGGGAGCTTCACGTTTAGGACATATTACCTGCGATGAGAATGGAATCTATTATGCTTCGGATTGGAGTGTTGATAAGATATACAAAATAAATCCGTTTACTTCAGAAGTTGATACCCTGGTTTCAAGCGGATTGACTAATCCGGTTGGCATTATGTTTGATCCAAATTATTCAAGGCTCATTTTATGTTGTTTGGAAGATAATTCTCCTGTTCGTGCTGTAGATATTCAAACAGGTGAAGTTTCCGAAATTGTCTTTCCAAATATAGGTTCACTTGATGCTATTACTCGAGATACTGATGGAAATTTCTATATCTCTTCATGGTCAGAAGGAGCAATTTACAAATTCGATCAGGATTTTCTAAATACTCCAGATATTATTTCTACTAATCATAATGGGCCATCTGGTTTAGAATTTTACCCAGAGACAACTATCATGGGAGTAACCAACTATAATTCGAATTCAATATCTTTAATCAATCTGATAGTAAATACAACGGAAATGAAAATTATCGATAATAAATTAAATCTTATCAATTATCCCAATCCTTTCAACCCAACTACTACAATTTCATATAATTTAACAGCGGATATCAATGAAGACACGAAACTTTCAATTTTTAATCAAAAAGGCCAGAAAGTTAAAGAATTTTCCCTGAGCTTGTGTCATTCTGCCAGTCACGACGGAGTTTCAAACGTAGGCGGAAGTGTCATCGAAGGACGAGGGGGAAATGAGTATTCCTTTACCTGGAACGGAACCGATAACTCCAATCAACCAATATCATCCGGAATCTATTACAGCGTTCTGAAACAAAATGGAAAAATATTGGCGTCGAAGAAAATGATGTTAATTAAATAAGGAACTACGATGAAAATGAAATCACTATTTTCTAAGCAAATATCTGTAATTTTTATTTTTTGGGTAATTATTTTTTATTCAAATGGATTGGTATTTTCCAAGTCTCCAAATCTGGACAAAGATCAACAATTGTTAGATATAATAAATGAAAATACATTTCAATCAAATATTCAATCGAATAACATAACTAAAAAGCCTGGTCAATACTCAAGAGAAGATTGGGCTGCAATTATTGATTCAGTTTGGGGACCTGGTTTGCCGACGGATGAAAAGCTGACTATATTCGACACAGCCTGGGATGAGATAGATATGTGGTTTGGAGCATTTCAGAACCTTGAAGTTAACATTGATTCGTTAAGAGACCTATATAGACCGGAAATAGCAAATGGAGTAAGTAAAGGCAGGTTTACCGCTATTATGAATCATTTTGCTTTTGCATTGAAAGACAACCACACCTGGATCGTGAACAAGCCAGTAAACTGGTACACTACACTTGATCCTGGAATTCCCATTTTTGTTATTGGGGTGTGGAAACCGGATCAAAGGTTTGGAGCATGTTTAACACCGCTTCCTGATAGCACATTACTGGTTTTTGAAGCATTACCAAACCAAGTTTTGGGTCTTGAAGCAGGTGATATAGTTTTGGGATATGATGGTGTTTTATGGAAAGATTTGTATAAGAATCTTCTTGAAGCGGAACTTCCATTACAAATTGAATGGTTGTGGGGAAGTAACGATTACTCTATTACGCATTGTATTCTGATGAGCGCAGGTCTAAACTGGCATTTATTCGAAACAATTGATTTTGTTAAATATGATACAGGAGATACTTTATATCTTCCAACCTCTCTTTTACAGAACCAAACCGGCTATGTATTCGCTAATGAACAATTGGAAGTGCCGGGGGTGGAATGGCCGAATATTTATCAGTATGATTTTGTCAGCTGGGGTATTATCGAGAATACACAAATAGGCTATATCTATGTAACAGCCTGGGATCCCAACATCCAACCCAATTTAGGAGCAGAATTTTATGAGGCTGTTTACTCGCTTATGTTTAATTATGAAACCACTGGGCTTATACTGGATTACAGGTTTAATGGTGGAGGTCAGGTTACCCCTTCACAGGATAGTTATGGATTGTTGTTTAACACCAATATTTGGACAATTGCATATGATGAGCGTTCTGATCCAAATAATCATTTCGGTATGATTCCTTCTACATGGGCTACGCCAAGTCATTTAAGAATATATGGAGATCCCAATAATTATTATGATAAACCTATTGCGATGTTAATTGGTCCGGGCACAATAAGCGCAGGAGATGTTCAGGCATTGCGGTTACAATTTCATGAAAACACCAAGACTTTTGGTAAACCTTCGAATGGTGCCTTTACAATATCGGATTTTCCTGATCTTGGAAACGCAAACTGGTTTTTTCAAAAAGCTTATGGAACAGCCTACCTGATTTCCGATCATAGCTATCTGGCTCATACAAGCGTGAGTGTTGATGAAGAGGTATGGCTAACTCAGGAGGGTGTAGTTAATGGAACTGATGATGTTGTTGAAGCAGCCATTGAGTGGATAAATGAGAATACTCCTGTTGATGATTACTATTCACTACAGCAAACTAATATTAATAAACTCATACAAAACTATCCCAATCCCTTCAATCCTTCTACCACAATTTATTTTGATCTAACTGTAAATGACACTAAGAGCGCAAAGATAGGAATCTATAATTTGAAAGGTCAGATAATCCGTACTTTTAATATTCATCCTGAGCTTGTCGAAGGACAATCTTCAATTGTTTGGAATGGAAAAGATCAGAATAGTCAACCGGTGTCTTCAGGAATTTATTTTTATAAACTGAAAGTGAATGATAAAACAATTGATTCGAAAAAGATGATATTAATGAAATAAGAGGAAAAAATGAAAAGAAAATCAATGATTATTGTATTGGCAGTATTATTGTTTTCTACATTGCTGTATGGACAAGATGTAGAAAAACAAACTGCGAAGAAATTTTGTGATGAAAAAGAAGTTTGGACAACACCTTTTAAATCACAAGGAGAAACCGGGCTATGTGCAATTTATAGCGATATATCCTTTTTAGAATCGGAACTACATCGTTTGGGAAGAGGAAGTTTTGAGCTTTCAACAATGTATGTAGCTCATTATTTTTATATCGAGAAATCTCTTCGACGCATCCGATTACGTGGTAAAATTGATTTTGGATTTAACGGGGGCTTCAATTACGATGCATTTGAAATGATTAAGAAATACGGTATTGTTCGGTTATCTGATTATACCGGTTTGTTTCCTGGACAGACCGACCATCAACATTTCAAATTTATTAAAGAAATGAACATTTATTTAGAAGAAGTCGAAGAAGATGGAGAGAAAGGAAGACTAAACAGTCAGTGGAAAAATGGTAAATTATACTGCCCCTGGTTAGAAAATATCAAAAAAATACTTAATCAAAATATGGGAGAACCTCCATTAAATATTGAGTATATTAAGAAAACGACGAGCCCGATAGAATTTTCTGAAAATATTCTTACGATCCCATATGATGACTATATTAAGGTTACATCTTATTCATATATAGGGTTTAACCAGACAGGTGAATTGTTAGCTGATGGTAATTGGTTACATAAAAAAGATTTTTACAATATCAGAATAGATGAATATATTAGCCTTATTGATCACGCTCTTGAAAATGGTTTTTCATTAACAGGTGATTTACATATTACAGAAGAATTATATAAAGGTGAATCGGGATATGCAGATTTTCAAGTGGACGGTAAAATAACAAACATCAATCAAGATACGAGAGATAGCCTTTATGAAAACTGGAAAACAAATGATGTTCATAATGTGCATATCATTGGTATAGCACGAGATGAAACCGGGAAAAAGTATTACAAAATAAAAGATTCAGCTCCACCTGAAGTATTTCCAAATTCTCCAATCTACTTTTCAGAAAATTTTTTCCGAGCCAGAGTATTATCAGTTATGCTTCATAAAGATGGAATACCATTAGGAATCAGAAAAAGATTGAAAATCAATTAACAGTACATATTAAAACCTAAACTGGCAAGACTTATCAGTGTTAATCAGGTTTCCGCTGGAGCTTCAGAAAGGTACCGGTTTTTGAAATTGTTATGATGTTTTTGATTACTGCATTGAATGAGAAATGAAATTTAAGGAGGAAAAATGACAAAACAGATTTTATTTGGATTAGTGACTTTAATAATTGCATTTGTTGTTTTTTACGCTTATTATGGAGGATTCAAAAAAATTAAATTCCGAATTATCGAGGCTGGTGGAGAAACCCTTGTTTACGAAGAAATAACAGGAGATTACAAACAAAGTGGCGTTGTTATGGATAAAATTTATCATTCCTTGCTCAATGAAGATAAAATTGAGACTTACAAAGGGTTTGGTGTATACTACGATAATCCGCAAAAAGTTGAAAAAAGTAAATTGCGTTCTGAAGCCGGTTGTGTTCTTAAACAAAATGACTTAGTAAAAATAACTGAACTAAAAGAAAAATATTCAATAAGAATATTTCCTCAAAAAAAGTACATTACAACAGAATTCCCATTTAAAGGAAAAATATCAGTAATATTCAGCATAATGAAAGTATATCCGGTTCTGAATAAGTTTGCCAAAGAGAATGGATATAACGAAAATAGTTTTGTAATGGAAATATATGATGTTCCCAATAAAAAAATTCTATATCGAAAGGAAATAATGAAATGAAATCTCGAATTATTGTAATTTTAATCTTATTTTATACTATTTTATTGGCTCAAACACCTCCCGACACACTCTGGACTAATACTTACGGTGATGCTAACAATGACAGTTCAACCTGCATCAGGCAAACAACTGATGGTGGTTATATAATCGTTGGAAATACCGATCCTGATGGAAATGAAATGAATGATATCTGGTTGATCAAAACCGATGAAAACGGAAACCAGGTTTGGGATGCAATTTTCGGTGGAGATCAGAATGATTTTTCAATTATTGGACAACAAACCTCCGACGGAGGATTCATCATAATTGGAACCACCGAATCATTTGGGATTGGAATGCAGGATTTCTGGTTGATAAAAACCGATGAAAATGGTAATGAAGAATGGAATCAAACTTATGGTTCAATAGAAAACGACAGAGCACAATATGTGGAACAAACAGCAGATGGCGGATTTATTCTTACCGGTGGAACAGGAAATCTCGAAGATGATCATCAAGATTTCTGGCTGATTAAAACTGATGAGTACGGCAACATGGAATGGGAACAAACTTATGGTGGAACCGGAAACGAAAAAGCCTACACTGTACATCAAAATCCGGACGGCAGCTATATTTTATCCGGTCTTACTGAATCTTTCGGCAATGGTGCATTTGATATGTGGCTAATTAAAACCGATGAATTTGGCAATGAACTCTGGAACAGAACTTTTGGCGGCACGGAAAATGAAAATGCCTATTCCATGCAGATATTACCAAATGGAGGATATATTCTGGCTGGCGTTACAAAATCGTATGGTCAGGGAGATTACGATGTCTGGCTGATCGAAGTCGATTCTTTGGGATTTGAAATCTGGAATGAAACTTACGGAACTCCACAGGTTGATTATTGCTATTCTGTAGATATAACATCCGACGGAAATTATGTTCTGGGTGGATTAACTAATTCCACTCCAAATAGTGATTTTGATGTACTGGCAATAAAAGTTTCCGATCAAGGAGAAGAACTTTGGACAGCAAAAGTTGGCGGCTCGCTGAATGATTTTGCTATCTTTGTTGAACAAACGGATGATGGAGGATATATTCTAACGGGATATTCCAATTCTTTTGGAAATGGGGATAATGATATTTATGCTGTGAAATTAGATGCAGATAACATCAATTCATCTGATGAAATCTTCAACAAACCTTCGGGTTTAAATTTCCTGAACTATCCTAACCCTTTCAATCCCAGCACAACGATTTCATTTGATTTAATCACAAAGGACGTACAAGACGCAAAGCTGGAAATCTATAATCTGAAAGGTCAGAAAATTCGGCAATATTCAATATTTAATGATCAATCTTCAATAATTTGGGATGGCACAGATGAAGCAAGAAACAGAGTTTCTTCCGGAATTTATTTTAGTGTACTTAAAAACAATGGTAACACCCTGACATCAAAGAAAATGTTATTATTCAAATAAGGAGAAAATCATGTATCAAACAAAAATTGATCGAATCAAATTTTATGCAGTTTTTATTTTCATAATTTCTATTTTCTTAACTATTAACTGCAATGCACATAGTAAGTTCCCTGCAACTGAGGTTAAAGAAGATTTCAAATATCTCTATGAGACACTTGAAGCTTCATCTTATGACTTGTTCTATTATACAGAAAAAAGTGTTTTTGATAAGGAATATGAACGAATAAATAAATCTATAACAGATTCTTTGACCCGGTTGGAGATCAATAGATTGTTCCAAACTTTTGTAGCACTTGGGGATTTCGAACATTGTAAAATTGGTTTCCCATATTCTGATTTTCAATTTTTTTATCAAAATGGTGGTAGGTTTTTCCCATTAGAAATAGCTTTTGTTGATAATACACCAACTGTGGCACTTGATTATACCGATAATCCGGATATAACCATTGGAGATGAAATAATTTCAATTTCCGGAATACCTTTTCAAAATATTTTAGAAAAGATGTATACCTATATGAGTGGTGAAAATGATTATGTCAGACGAACAATGCTTGAATCTTCTAGTTTTTCGAATATATATTGGTATGTTTTCGACGATTTTTTAGGTGCAGCTATTCAAGTTAAAAAGCATACCGGTGAAATAAACACTTGTGAGATAAAAGGAGTGACCTTAGACGAGTATTTGCTGTTTGTTAAGAATAATCCTGCACTACCGGCTAATACTAATTCAAACAGAGAATTCAAATTTATTAACGAAATAGCTTATCTTCACCCAGGACCTTTTATAAACACCAATTCAGGAACCGGCTGTGTATCAGATCACGAAACATTAAATAGAAACTATTTCAATACTTTCATTGATTCAGTATTTATAGAGATATCTAAAAAAAATACTCAGAATTTGATAATTGATATTCGTGGAAATACCGGAGGAAGTGATGCATTTAGCAATTACATGACGGCTTACTTTGCAAAAAGACCTTTCAAATTAGCTTCAAAAGTATCTATGAGAACAAGCCAACTTGCCAAAGATTATTATAAAGATTTAGATATTCCTGAAGTGGTTGATACGAAAAAAAAGATTATGGATTTAGAAAACGGGACTCGTTTTGAATATGATTTGAGTGAAACATTACCAAGAAAGGACTCACTTCATTTTAAAGGTAATGTATTTGTTCTGGTTGATCGGTTTAGTTTTTCAATGGCAGCAGCAGCAGCTTCAATTATTCAGGATTATTCTCTTGGAACTATTATTGGTGAAGAAACTTCAACTGTTCCATCTTCTTGTGGTCCTATGAATGAATTCACATTGCCTGTAACAAAAATAAAAACTTATTATCCCAGGGCTTGCGGTATTAGACCAAACGGTGATGCTTCATTACGTGGAGTTATTCCGGATATATTTGTTAAGCAGGACATTTTTACAGAGAAAGATGAAGTGCTGGATTATACTCTTAAACTAATTAATCCCAAATGAAAGTATTTTTTAGAATAATGATACAACCTAACCAAACGCAGCCCGGAATGCAAAAATTATTACAGAATTAAAACCAAAATAATTGAAGGAAAGGAGTTAAATCATGAAATCAAAAGCAAGTTTAACTCTTAACAGAATTGAGAGGTGAATTATGAACAAAACAATTTTTATATCCTTATTCATTTTATGTATAACTCTTTTTGCAGAATTTAATTTCAGTGATGCAATCTTGATTTCCGATTCTAATATTAACCCGATATTTGCCTATCCAGTAGATATTGATGGAGATGGTGATGATGATCTGATCACAATTTCCGGTGGAGATAACATAGTCGGATGGTTCGAAAATCAGGATGGAATGGGCAATTTTGGTGTTCAGCATATTATTACTGATGATTACAATATTCCGGCTAGTGTAGAAGCAGCAGATCTTGATAATGATCAGGATATGGATATTGTTGTTTCGTTCTATCAATCGGATATGCTTATCTGGTTTCGGAATACGGATGGAGCAGGGAATTTTGAATTAGCTCAAATCATTGCATCCGATCGTGACGGTGCTTTTGGAATCTCTGTAGGAGATGTAGATAACGATGATGACATAGATATCCTTATGGCTTCCTGGGAAGATGATACTTTATGCTGGTATCGGAACACAGATGGTTTGGGTAATTTCACTTTAGCTCAGATCATTGATGATAATGCAGCAAAAGCCTGCCGGATAATTACTGCTGATCTTGATACAGATGGAGATCTGGATGCAATTGCTGCCACCAATTTTACCGAAGATAAGATATACTGGTTTGAAAATACTGACGGATCTGGTAATTTCGAGCAATCTCAGATCATAACGACCAATGTACAGAATGTTCTTTCGATATGTATTTCAGATATTGATAATGATGATGATCTTGACATACTTTCTGCTTCTACTGATGATAATAAAGCCGCTTGGTATGCAAACACAGACGGTAATATCGGTTCTCAGCAGATCATCTCTTCGAGTGCCGAAGATGCTTTTCATATTAGCACTGCCGATCTGGATAATGATGGGGATGAAGATGTAATCGTATCATGTGGTGTAGCAGGCAGGATCGAAGTTTTCGAAAATCTGGGAAATAGTACATTTGGAACCACACAGGTTATATCAACAACTGCTCCATTTGTGCATAGCACTCTTCCTGCTGATCTTGACGGAGATGGAAACCTTGATTTGGTTTCTACTTTTTGGAGTGACAATAAAATTGTCTGGTTTCGCAATGAACATATTACATCTGCAAGTGATGAATTGCATAACTCAATTCCGCTTATCAAAGATTTTATGAATCATCCCAATCCGTTCAATCCTTCAACCACTATCAGTTATCAGTTAACAAAACAATCTGATGTAGAAATGTCAATTTACAATCTCAAAGGGCAGAAGATAAAAACACTTATTGATAACAGTTTCGAACAAGGTAATCATTCTGTTATCTGGAATGGAACTGAAGATTTAGACAAGCCTGTTAGTTCAGGTATTTATTTCTATAAGTTAAATGTGAATAGCAAAGCAGAAGTAGTGAAAAAATGTTTGTTGTTGAAATAAGGTCAAATGACCATAGGTGAAGGCACATTTGACCTAAACCTTAAATGAGAAAAAAATATGAGAAAAAATCTAATTTTTTTATTAATTATGCTTTCGCTATTGCTTAATCTACATGCTGATCTGGAGCAAATCACTACTGATCAGGCTGAAGATTGGGTTCCTAAATGGTCGTATGATGGTTCAACAATAGCATTTTCAAGATATGAAAGTCCGGGTGTTATAGATATTTTTCTTGTCCCTGCTACTGGAGGTGAGCCTGATCTACTGGAAACAAATCTTTATGGTGATTTTCATATATCATGGTCACCCGATGACACACAAATTGCTTTCGATGCCAATGGTATTGGTGGTTTAAATTTGTGGATCATTCCTGTAACAGGAGGTAATCCTGAACAAATTACAACTTTTGGATGTGCGCACCCTTCATGGTCACCGGATGGTTCGTTAATCGCTGTGACATCAGGAATTGGTGGGAATTCAAATATTTGGGTGATCCCTCCAGCCGGTGGTTCTCCGGAACAAATTACAACTGATCCTGCTGAAGATTGGCATCCCTGCTGGTCTCCGGATGGATCTTATATTGCTTTTACATCTAACAGAAGCGGTAATCTTGATATCTTGATGATTCCGGTAAGTGGAGGAAATGCTATACCGATTACGACTGACGATGCACAAGATGACCGAGCTTGCTGGTCACCTGACGGATCACAAATTGCCTTCGAATCCGATAGAAACGGAAATTTCGATATTTATATCATCACCCTTGAAAATAATTTCATTAACCAGGTTACAGTTAATGAATCAATGGATATTATGTCACACTGGTCACCTGATGGGTCAAAAATGGTTTTTTCATCCAATCGTCAGGGTAATTTTGATGTATGGATAATTGATATTGTGGCTACGGAAGTTGAACAAAACATTAATTCACTTTCTCAAAAGTATAATTTGTGTCAAAATTATCCCAATCCATTCAATCCGACAACCACGATTTCTTTCTCTTTAACAACAGAGAACACCAGCCTATGTAATACTACTGATTGGCAGGCGGAGGACACGGATCTGGTGATTTACAATTTGAAAGGGCAGAAAGTGAAAACACTTGTTAGTGAAGCACTTCCAGCAGGAGAACATTCAATTATTTGGAGCGGAGAGGATGAAACCGGAAAACAAGTCGGTTCTGGTTTGTACCTCTATAAACTTAAGACAGGAAGATATGAGGAAACTAAGAAAATGGTTTTGCAGAAATAATAACTAAAATCTTGTGAACAGATATAGACCTTCGCAAGATTAACTTAAGGAGGTGAAATGAAACATTTAATAATAATCCTTTTACTCTTTTCAGGTATAATGGGAGTATTTGCTAAAAACAGGTTAGATGCTCCAATAAACTACCTTGTTATAGCTAATTCAACGTTGGAAGGAAATCAAAGTTTAATCGATTTCATATCATGGAAAACTGAAAAAGGATTTCAGATTACAACTCATTTTGTGGATTCTACTGCAACTATCGAGGAAATCGATCTGTGGGTCGAACAGCAGTATGAAAGTATGGATCCAAATCCCCAATTTCTGTTGCTGATCGGTGATTCCAACGGTCCGTTTACTGTCAAAACACAGGAAGATAATCTTCCTCCGGGTCCTGGAGATATTATCTCGGATTTGATATATGGAGTGATTGGTGATATAACATCAACAAATCGTATCCCCGAAATATTTGTGGGAAGATTTTCTGTAAGAACAGAGGAAGACCTTGCAGTACAGGTTAATAAAACAATCTGGTATGAGAAGGAGCAATTCATAACCAGTGCGGATATTTCCTTCCTGGAAAATGCTCTGGGGGTGTCTAACAATAATGAAGCATACTTTTTATACAGAAATGCTGTGATTGCTTATGGATGGGATTACTATTTCAATGATACTTATGTGAATCCATACACCGGAACTACAAACAGTATGAATGGTATAACCTACACCTACCCTCACGCAGATACGCTCACCTTGATTTCTAATATTATAGGAGATATTAACGATGGGATTGCCTTTTATTTTTACATTGGAAACGCTGATAAAGTGCAATTGAAATTTCCTTTTTTTACAATTGATGATGTCAACAACCTGGAAAACCAATACGAATATCCTGTTGTTGCTATAGGCGGCTGATGTACAGCAACGTTCTCTGAGAACGAATGCTTCGGTGAGGCATGGATGAATGCTGTTGATAAAGGAGCGGTGGCATATATTGGAAATTCAACAAAAATATATTTAAACTTTTCAATAGCAGAGGCTACCGGAAATGCAGACCCGTTTATTGGATTTACTCCTGATGAACTGGGATTATTCGATGCCTTAATGCATCCCGATTTTATTTCTATTGGTGAGATTATGAATGAGCAGCGGAGAGCTGCGGGAATAATTACAGGAATATCTGAGGAATTAAAGACTAGACATATCTATGCTTTAACACTTCTAGGAGATCCGTCTTTAATGCCGTATGTTGGTATTCCTGAAACTCAAGAAGTTTCATATAATCTTTACACTTCTGGAAATCCACTTTTTGTTATTGAGACTACTCCGAACGCATATTTTGCATTAACTGATGAAGATGGGAATATCCTCGGTGCCGGTTTTACAGATGAAACCGGAAATGCTTATATTGAACTTGAACCGATTATTGTGGATAACTTAAAACTCGTAGTAACTGCAAAAAATAAGATTCCTTATTTTGAAACAATTGGAGTTACAGGAAATGATAATTCAATAATACAGGAAATAGGATGTAAATTATTTCAGAACTATCCCAATCCATTCAATCCAAGTACAATTATTTCTTTTAAATTAAACACCGAAAATACTGAAAACACCGAATTGGTAATCTATAATATGAAAGGTCAGAAAGTTAAAGTTTTGGAGTGTATCAACCGTGTTGATACAAAAGCGACGGAGTCGCTTTCCCACTGTTCTGTCATCTGGAATGGTACCAATCAAAATAATCAATCTGTCTCTTCAGGAATTTATTATAGTGTTCTAAAACAAAATGGAAAAATCCTGGCATCAAAAAAAATGATGTTGCTGAAATAATGAGATTATTATGAAATATTTGTTTTTTCTGATTATTTTGGTTCTGGAAAAAATTGCATGGAGATAAGATGAAATATGAAGGATTGGAGTGAATTTGAAAATAAATTTTTTAGGAACAGCAGCAGCGACTTCATACCCACTGGTATTCTGTAAGTGTAAAGTTTGCGAACAAGCTCGAAAACTCGGAGGTTGTAATTTCAGAAAGAGATCATCTCTACTCATAAACAAAGATTTATTAATCGACCTTGGTCCTGATATCATGTCAGCTTCTTTTATGTATAACATATCTATTGCTGATGTTAGATATTGTCTTCAAACTCACTCGCATTCAGATCATTTTGATGCTTCTCACTTAAGCACACGCCTTCCCGAATATGCTGTTGAGAATATACCGAAGCTCAAATTATATGCATCGAATGCTACTCTTAATAAAATGTCTGAAATGTTAAAAGCTGAAGGTTATATTACCGATATTCTTAATACTGTGGAGCAGGAACGCTTGAACTTAGATGTTCATCCAATAAAAGCTCTGCAATCATTTGAAGCAGGTAAATATCAAATTTCAGCATTCTCAGCAAATCATGATAAATCAATCGGTTCCCTTTTATATGCAATCACAGAAGATAATTACACAATTTTTTATGGTTCCGATACCGACATAATCCCGGAAGAAACATGGTCGGGATTTCATGATAAAAAACTTCAATTTGATGTTGTTGTTCTCGATCATACATACGGTCCAAACATTAATGGAAGAGAGCACTTAAATGCAAACGGATTTATTAAGCAAATTCAAAGAATGCGAGATGAAAATCTATTCAAAGAACATACTCGAATATTTGCTACTCATATTTCACATGAAGGAAATCCGATTCATTCCGATTTGGTCGATTACGGCAAAAAGAATGGCTATGAAATCGCATATGACGGTTTAATAATTTAGAAAAAAGAAGAGGACAAAATTTATGAAAAACGGAAGAAACATTGAATTATCGAACAGAATGGAAACAATTCAATTATTAAATAATCCGATTCGAACTCGTATAGAAGAAGTTATTTCAGCATACAGAAAGCGTGAATGGAAAATAAGAAGTACGACCGATATGACAGAATTTGCATGTCACCATTGTGCAATACTTTCGGATGATTCATTCGCTGTATTTGCGAAATACAGCGAAGCAAAAGATGCATCAAAGCAATTTGAAATCGAAATCGCAGGTTTGAAATACCTTTCAAAAAATGCCGGTGTTTCTATTCCAGAACCAATAGATATTATTCAGGTTGAAAGCGGAACACTATTCATTATGAAAGCGTTGAAAGCCATCAAGCGTTCACCTCTTGCATGGAGACAAATCGGGAAAACTCTGGCACGTATTCATAAAATAAAATCCGATAGTTTTGGTTTCCCAAAAAATGGTTTTGCCGGACCTCTTTTCCAAGACAATACTTTGACAAAGGATTGGTCAACTTTTTACCAGGAACGTCGTCTTTGCCCCCGATTGAAAATTGCAACCAACTCCGGTAATCTTCCTTCTTCTATAGCTTCCCAAGTGGAAAAATTGATACAACGTGTGCCCGAGTTATGCAATTCTGATATAACACCGACATTGTTACATGGTGATGCTCAACAAAACAATTTTATAAGTACTGAAGAAGGAACTTTTGCAATTGATCCGGCAGTTTACTTTGGGAATTCGGAAATTGATTTAGCTCTAATTGATTGCTGGCAAACTGTGCCTGATGATGTCCTTGAAGGATACAATGAAGAATTGCCGATTGATCCAGATTTTGGTGAACGAAGGAACTTGTGGCGTATATCAATGTATCTTGCCGCAGTCGCAATAGAAGGTCCGTTGCATTTGAACAGATTGAAAAATGCTCTACAGGGATATTTATGACTCTGTTGATTTATTCATTTGGAGGTTTGGTGATTTAATTTTTGAAAAATCCGAATTAATCAACAGACTCATTTATAGGAATGAATTATGATGCAATAATTATTGGAATTGGAAGTGCTAAAACTTCTAATCAAATAATTTTGCTAAAATAGGAGAAATTGTGAGAAGAATCATATTTATTATTTTAGTATTTATTTTTACCGATTTTTTAAGTGCTGATCCACAACAGTTGACAAGTGGTGCTGGTTGGAAGTCTAATCCAAGCTGGTCACCGGATGGTTCGAAGATTTTATTTACCTCAAATCGGAATGGAAATGTAGATATTTGGACGATAAAAACAAATGGGGATTCTTTAACTGAAATAACAGCAAATATCACTTATGACGATCAGGCAGAGTGGTCTTTCGATGGCTCAATGATAGCCTATTGTAGTGATGACGATATCCGGATAATTTCGGCATCAGGAGGAACTGCTATAAATCTAACAAGTGATTCATTTATTAACGGAGCTCCTTTTTGGTCTCCAAATGGATCGGAGATTGTATTTCATTCAAATAGGAATGGTAGTTTTGACATCTGGAAAATACCGGCTATCGGTGGAACTGCAATTCAATTAACCTTTCTACCCGGAAATGAATTCGAGCCAAGCTTTTCTCCGAATGGTTCCATAATTGCTTTTTCGTCTAATCATTATGGGAATTATGATATCTGGTATATCCCTTCGGAAGGTGGCACTCCTGTTCCAATTACTTCAAGTCAAGAAGATGAACTGGAGCATAATTTTTCACCGGATGGTCTTCAAATTGTTTACAACTACGGGCAAAATCCTTATCGAGATATCTTTACAAGCTTAATAAATGGAAATAATCCACAGCAAATAACTTTCTATTCAGGAGATGATGGAACCGGAACTTGGTCACCGAATAGTTCACAAATTGCTTTTCACTCTGATAGAAGCGGTAATTATGAAATCTGGATATTAGATATTGAGCAGATATCAATCGGTGACTCGAATTTACAAAATTCTAATAAATTTCAACTCTATGATAATTTTCCCAATCCATTCAATCCGACTACAACGATTTCTTTTTCTTTAACTACAGAGAGCACTGGGCTTCGTTTAACTATGTCCGAACAGGCAGAGAGCACTGAATTAGTAATTTATAATCTAAAAGGTCAAAAGATAAAGTCTTTCTCAATTAACCGGTTAACTAATCAACCGATTAACCAAATTGTATGGAACGGTACCGACCAAACCAACCAGCCCGTTTCATCAGGTATTTACTTTTACGCACTTCAAAAAGACGGAAAGGCGTTAGCTTCTGAGAAAATGTTATTGCTGAAATAGGAGGAATTATGAGAAATAGGCTTTTTTTCATTTCATTATTGTTATTAGTTATTATCAGTTTACCTGCTGATCTGCAGCAGATTACTACCGATCCTGCTGAAGATTGGGATCCACATTGGTCACCTGAAGGAAATTATTTTTGCTTCACTTCAAACAGATCAGGATATCAGGAGATCTGGAAGATCACAGCGATCGGAGATTCGGCTACTCAACTCACTTTTGATGATGGTGGGAATATACATCCCAATTGGTCTCCTACCGGAGAATATATTGCCTATGATTCCGAGAGAAGCGGTAATCAGGATATCTGGATTCTGCCTGTTTTGGTTGGTAATCATATTCAAATCACTACAAACTCAAATCGTGATGAATCATTATCCTGGAATCATGATGGAACGGAAATCGTATTTGACTCGAACCGCAGCAACATGAACTGGGATATTTGGAGAAAACCAATAGCAGATGGAAATGCTGTTCGTTTAACTACACATGCTCAATATGATGTTGAACCTTCTGTATCTGCCAATGGAGAGAAAATTGCTTTCATTTCATTTCGAACAGGAAATTCCGATATCTGGATAATGAATTATGATGGAACTGATCTTTTTCAACTTACAAATAGTTCATATTTTAAGGGAGGAGTATGCTGGTCTCCTAATGGAGAGTATCTTGCATATTCATCTAACCAATCGGGAAATTTCGATATATGGATTATTCCGACTTCAGGTGGTGAGGCAATACAATTCACAACCAATCCTGCAGATGATATGTGTCCAACCTGGTCTCCGGATAATCTGCAAATAGCTTTCAATTCAGATCGAAGTGGAAATAATGATATCTGGATCAAGGATTTTGAAATAAATTCAACTGAAAATATAATATCAAAGGTCAATGCATTCGATCTTTGGACTGCATTAACCGTGTTAATGCAAAAGCGACACGGTCGCTTTACTCCATAACTTGGAACGGAACAGATAAAAACAACCAACCGGTTTCATCCGGAATCTATTTTTATAAACTGAAAGTGAATAATAAAACCATTGATTCGAGAAAAATGATCATAATAAAATAAGAGGAAAATAAAAATGTTCAAAAATTATTTGAAAATCGCAATAAGAAACATTATTCGCTATAAAGGATTTTCTTTTATCAATATTCTTGGTTTGACCATTGGTTTGGCAGTGTTCAGCTTGATCATGGTTTATGTTCAGTATGAGCTTTCTGCAGATAAACACAACCTGAACTATGATAGGATTTACCGGGTTGATCTCGATGAGAGATTTGGAGTTTCCAGTATGACCATCTTACGGGAAGTATTGGATAAATTTCCTGAAGTTGAAGCTGGAACCAGGTACTTTCCCCGATTTCTTGATGTAGGTTATGAACAGAATTTCTTTCGGACAAATGTAACTTTTGTAGATCCTGAATTTGTCGATATTTTCACTTTGGAACAAATCAGGGGAAACCTGAAAGATGCACTGAAGAATCCAAACTCGGCAATTGTTTCAAAAGCTTGGGCAGAAAAAATGTTTGGTGATGAAGATCCCATCGGAAAAACTATTTGCTATGATAGAGCATTGGATTTTACTATCGAAGCAGTTTACGATGCACCCCGGCAAAGAACACAACTGCATCTTCAGGAAGTTATCGCTCCGATTTACAACCTGAAAGATTACGGATTGGATTTTGAAGACATCTGGTGGGCAAATTATATCACATATTTCCTACTCCCTCCCAATCGTGAAAATACAAATTTAATTACCGGGATAAATGAACATTTCCAGCAATTGCACGATGATATTGATCCCAATTATCCGGTTTATTATCTGCGTAAATTCTCTGAACTTTATTTCGATTCGGATAAATTTGATTATAGTTTGCACGGTAACAGGTCTTCGGTAACCATTTTTTTTACTTCAGCCATGTTTATAATTTTTCTGGTAGCGATCAATTTCATAAACCTTTCTACTGCAAGAGCTTCTTTACGGGCAAAAGAAATAGTCATACGTAAAATTTCGGGATCAAATCGCAAACAGCTTTTTTTACAATTTCTTATTGAGTCTCTAATTTTAAGTGTTGTTGCAATAGTGTTATCACTGATTTTGACAGCTTTCTTTTATCCGCAATACTGTGAATTTTTCCGAATTGTAATACCTTTCTTCACACTTTCACGAATAATTCAGCTTTTTGGTTTTGGATTGCTGTTTGGATTCATTTCCGGAGTATATCCTGCTGTTTATCTATCCGGTTTCATGTCGGTGAAAGCTTTGACCGGTAAGGTCAGTCAGGGAATTAAAGGAAAAACTTTCCGCAGTATTCTGATCGTTATACAATTTACTGTTTCCATATCTCTGATAATCTGTACATTTATAATTAAAGATCAACTCGATTATTTCCGGAAGAAAGATCTTGGTTTCGATAAAGAACATGTTATAAATTTTAAATTAAACAAGCAAATCAGAGAACATAGAGATGCTTTTCGGCAAACTTTGCTTCAGAATCCAAATATAATTGATGTGAGTTACATCTATTTTCCATTGGGACAGATCATCGTTTCAGGATCATACACCGACGAAAATGATGAAATGAAAAAATTCAGGGTAATTAAGACCGATCCAAATTTTCTTAATGTTCACGGAATAGAATTGCTGGAAGGAAGGAATTTCGATCCCGGTATGGAAACAGACATTGATAATATTATTATTAATGAAGCAATGGTGAAAGAACACGGAATTGAAAATCCTCTTGAATATCAAGTTTGGGAGGATTCTCAAATCATCGGTGTTGTCAAAGATTTCAATTATAGAGCTTTGCAGTATAAAATAGAACCGTTAATGATTTGGTGGGAATCCGAAGATACTCATTCTATTGCTATAAGGATAAACCGGGAAAATATTCAACCTGCAATCGAACATATCAAAAATACTTTCATGGAATTCTGTCCGGATATTGAGTTTGACTATAACTTCAATAATGAACTTTTCAATAAACATTATCAGGCGGAAGAGCGATTCAGTTTGATCTTCCGCTATTTTTCAGGATTGTCTATTTTTATCGCTTGCCTTGGATTATTCGGTCTTGTATCATTTCTTACTACAAATCGAACCAAAGAAATCGGTATTCGCAAAGTTTTGGGAGCCAATGTTCCCGTTATTTTAAGGTTACTCACAAAAGAAATCACGGTTTTGGTGCTTGCTGCAAATTTAATTGCCTGCCCCGTTTCATACTTGGTAATGCAGAAATGGATGAACAACTTTGCAAACAAAGCTGATATTTCAATCGGAAATTATCTGACGGCGGCTTTTTTGGTTTTATGTATCGCTTGGCTCACTGTAGCTTATCAAACCATCCAAGCTGCACTGAAAAATCCAGTTGAATCATTAAAATATGAATAAAAATAAGGAGGAAAAAATGAAAAAATCATTTTTAATTTTAGGAATAATTTCAATTACAATGATGTTATTTTCACAAAATCTGTTAAATCAACCGGAAAGCGTTGAATGGGATCATATTCATGCTCAATGGTTGGTTTCAAATCATGCCACAGGTGAGATCGTATCTATTGATTCAACCGGAGAACAATCAATTTTTTCAGATACATTATCCTCTACACGTGGACTAAAAGTACGTGAAGATAAACTTTATGCCGCTTCTAATGACGGTTTGGCGATATTTGACCTTGCCGGGAGTTATTTAGAAAATTTGATTCCAATTCCGGAAGCTGTATTATTAAATGATCTTGATTTTGATTCACAGGGAAATCTTTTTGTTTCAGATTATTGGGATAACAAAATTTATAAAATCAATACTGAATTAAACTCTTATGAATTATTTATTGATTACGGGATTATTGCTCCCAATGGCTTAATTTTTGATGAAGAATTTAATCGAATGTTAGTTTGCGCTCACGAAGGTTTCCCTACTGTAATCCATTCATTTGATGTCTCAACAGCAGAAACAGAGCTTTTGCTTTATCCGAACTTCTATTCGCTGGATGGATTTGCTTGTGATATTCATGGTAATATCTATGTCTCTTCCTGGTACACAGACTCAGTTTATATGTTTGAAGGAAATAACATTAACAACAATGTTGAAATTGCTGCCAGCGGATTTAATGATCCTGCGGATATTTTTATAAATCAAACGAATAACATTTTGGCAGTACCGAATTTTTCAGATAATTCCGTAAGTTTCGTGCAACTTGCAATACCTGTAAATATTCATGATAATTCCATTCAACCCATTACTTTAGAATTGAGTAATCATCCCAATCCATTTAATCCAACAACTACAATTTCATTTTCTTTAACCACAGAGAACACGGAAGACACAGAATTAGTAATATATAACCTCAAAGGTCAAAAAGTCCGAAAATATTCAATATTAAATAATCAATTTTCAATTTCTTGGGACGGAACAGATGAAAACAACAAACCTGTCTCCTCAGGAATTTATTTCTATAAGCTTAAAATAGGAAAATATGAGAAAATTAAGAAAATGATTTTAATGAAATAGTAAAAATTAGTGAATAACTAATAGTGAATATTGAATAACGAAAGAAAGATGAAAGAAAAGAATGGAAAAACGGAGAAATGAGAAAATCGTCTTTAGCCCAAAGTGGCTAATACAATGATAGACCAGCCTTTGAGCAAAGCGAATAGGCTGGGATACTTGTTGGGAATTAATCTCAATAATTGAAATTCCATAAATTGTCGAACGGATGCAAAAATTAGTGAAGAATAAAAAAAATAAGAAATTATGAAAAAGATCATAGCTCTTTTTGGATTAATATTGATGATAATACTTTTCTCGTATAGCATCTTCCGAATTGTATATCAAATAAATCCCGGGATTTGTAACGGTTGCGGACAATGTATGATAGAGTGTCCTTTAGAAGCAATATTTTTTGATGAAGAGATAGGTTCATTACGAATCAATCCGGAAATTTGTGATGGTTGCGGATTATGTTTGAATATTTGTCCCTACGGAGCAATATATGAAGAGGACGGAAGAGTTGTTATTAAGGGAACTGTTTTAAATTCTAACGGAGGATTTCTTCTTAGAAATGCAACAATTCAAGCAGATACTGTTTCTACTTTAAGTGGGATGTTCGGTAATTACTTTCTCACTCTGGATCCGGGAATTTATGACATTATCTGTACAGCAGAAAACTTTGCAGACAGCGTTATCAATGATGTAGAATTATCTGAATATGATGTTGTGGAAATCAATTTTTCCTTAATTCCACAGATTCAAATTTCATCAAATGTTTTACCGGAATCGGAAATCAAATTGATCTGTTTTCCTAATCCTATTAATTTGTCTGGAAAAAATCGGAATGACAAAGCAACATTCAATTGTTTTATTCCCGAATCCGGTTTTTCAGAAATTTCAATTTATAACATCAGAGGTCAAAAAATTAAAACCTTGGTTAACAAAGTTCTAGAAACTGGGAATCATAAACTGATCTGGAATGGGAAAAATGACCGAGAAAAGATCGTTTCGGCAGGATTATATATCATTGAAATTAAAACTGATAAATACTCAAAATTAAAGAAGTTTTTAATAATGAAATAGTAAAAGATGCAAACAAAATCCAAGTTATTCTTCATCTACATTTTCCGGAAGAATGCTTTTTATTGAATTGGAATATTTTATTATATTTCAAGTTAAATAAACCCAAAAAAACATGGAGGAATTATGAGAAAATCAATTATTTTTCTACTTCTACTGCTGATTTTTATCTGGTTATCGGCAGAAAATTTCAAAGTACTCGTCATCATCCCCAACTACTATGGTGCCAATTATCAATGTTTGTATGAAATGTTCGAACAACTTGGTTGGGATATTACTACAGCATCGGTTACACATATTGTTCAACCTTGTCCAGTATACGCATCTGTTTTGGGATGTCCGCCTTTAGCTGTAGATTTATTAATTCCGAACATTACGAATGTAACAGAATTTGATTGCGTCATGATCATGTCCTCTACTCAATATGCCGGTAATCCCTGCATTGAACTGATGAACAATCAAGAAACGCTTGATCTTCTCTCAACAGCTGTTAACGAGGGCTTGATTGTGTGGGCAACCTGTTCCGGCATTAGGGTTTTAGCTGCTGCTGATATTTTACAGGGAATTAATATTCAAGGACCAAGCAGTTATAACAATGAATTTATTGCTGCAGGAGCAAACATCGTGGGAACCAAGATACCGCCGGTAATTGATGGAAATATTATTACAACCATGCGGGGACAGTATTATATGGTGCAAAATGCCTACGCAATTCTTTCAGCTTTAGCTTCTCCGGAAAATTAAAGGAGGATATTATGAAAAAGAAATATTTGATTATACTGATTCTTTTTTCAACAATCTATCTATTTGCTGAGATAGAAACAGAATGGACAGCTACGTTTGGTGGTAGTTATTCCGATGCAGCAAACTCGATTTGTATTACTCCCGATAATGATTTTATTTTGGCAGGATATACAAATTCTTTTGGTGCAGGTAATTCAGATGTTTATCTGATAAAAACAGATGCTGATGGAAATGAAGTTTGGAGCCAGACATATGGTGGTTCTGGTTGGGAAAATGCTAAAGCTGTTTGTAATGCAGTTGGTAATGATGGTTATGTGACTGCTGGTTATACTACATCTTCGGAGAGTAATTCATTTGATGTTTTAATTGTAAAAATTAATTCTAATGGCAATGTGCAATGGGTTCAGGTTTATGGTGGTGATCAATTTGATACGGCAGAATCTATTTGTCGAACATCAGATGACGGATATTTGCTGTGTGGATATACTAGTTCGTTTGGAGCAGGAGAAGACGATATTTATCTAATCAAAACAGATGCTGACGGAGATTCTCTTTGGACAAAAACAATTGGTTGTGAAAGATCCGATATGGGACATAGTATAAAACCGACAAGTGATGGAAACTATATTATCAGTGGTTCCACAGGACTCTATGATGCTCCCTATCCGGGAAGTAACGGCAGGAATAGAGAAATTTATATTATCAAGATAGATGAAGCCGGAGATATCCTTGCAGAAAATACGTTTTGGGTTATGGATACTCATCAGAATAGTTTTGATACCGGTTATGATATATGTGAAACTTCAGATGGAGGATTCTGTGTTGTGGGTTGCACTTCCCAACATTTACAAGAATTAATGGATGTAGCAGTATTGAAAGTGGATCCACAATTGAACGAAGTTTGGAAAACAAATACGGAAATGGAAGCTTATTACGATTATGGTTACTCTATTTGCGAAGATATGGAAAATGGAAGTCTGTATATTTGTGGTTCTTTCAAATACGTAAATACCGCTAAAGCCGATATGTTTTGCCTATTGCTTGATTCTGAAGGAAATGAAATAGAACGGGAGTATTTTGGCAGTACAGGTTCCGAATGCGGATGTAAAATTTTACAACTAAATGATGGTTCACTTGTTATTTCCGGATACACATCATCCTTCGGAGAAGGTTCAAATGATGTGTGGTTGCTGAAAATTTGCAATCCGAATTTACAAAGTCCCCAAGATGAAATACCAATTGGTTCCCAATTTTTCCAGATTTATCCCAATCCTTTCAATCCGGAAACAACTATTTCATTTAAAATCTCGAGTCGAGTTTTGGATCAAAACCCGACTCGAGATTTTAAGAACACGAATATTGAAATTTATAATCTGAAAGGGCAACGCATTCGCGAATTTAAAATTCAAAATTTAAAATTTAAAATTAATTCTATTGTCTGGGACGGTACAGACCAAACAAACCAGCCTGTTTCTTCCGGAATTTATTTCTGTGTACTCAGAAACAATGGTAAAATCTTGGTATCAAAGAAAATGATACTTTTGAAATAGAGAATAACTAATGATGAATAGTGATAAAAAAAATGAAATCAACTTTTGGTTTGTAGAAGTTGTCGGTCTATTTTTCTCATTTCTCCCGCAAGCTTGCGGGACTCATTTCAAATTTAATAAATGGAGGTTATTATGTTTCAAAATTATTTAAAAATAGCTTTTCGTAATCTTATGAAAAATAAAATATATTCTATAATCATTATTTCCGGTATGGCTGTGGGAGTTGCACTTTTCATTTTGGTAATGCTTTATTGCCACTTTTATTTAAGCTACAATAAATTCCACAAAGATGTAGATGAAATCTATTGTCTGACCAATGTTACCATGAATGACAGGCATTATGTTTATGCACCGATTTCTTTACAGGAAGCATGGCTGGAGGAAATCCCGGAAGTCCCTGATATTACCAGGTACAGATACGGAAGAGATAGAATTATATCTTATGAAGATAAGAAAATAATGGAAGAACGGATAAGATTCGTAGATAATGAATTTTTAAAGGTTTTCTCTTATGAGATGATATCCGGGAATCTTGAAAACGCTTTAACAGAACCCAATACTGTGGTTTTAAGTGAAAGTATTGCTCGTAAATATTTTGGTGATGCCGACCCGATTGGAAAAGTCCTTATTACGGATGATAGTTTAAATTTGCAGGTAACGGGAATCTTGGAAGATCATCCAAAAAATTCAAGTGTAAATTACAACCTGTTAATATCTCATTCTACATTACAGGAAAAAGATGTATGGGATAGCTGGGCTACTTTTTTTATTCGGATTCCAGATAAATATGATAAATCAATACTGATTGAACAAATAAAATCAATTAACGAAAAATACATTCCTGATGAAGAAGACAGGGCTAAAGATGTATATTTTTTACCTTTCACAAAACTCTATTTCCGTCCACAATATATTACTGCCGGATTCAGTATGGTTCCGGCTTTGCAGTATTACATGATAATGAGTCTGGCTTCTGCTTTGCTTCTGGTTGTATGTTTGAACTTTATGAACCTGACCACAGCCAAATATATGAATCGAGCAAAAGAAGTTGGAATGAGAAAGATCATTGGTGCTCACAGAAAACAGATTATCAGGCAATTTATGGGAGAATCAATCCTGATATCTTTTATTGCTTTACCTTTGGGATTGCTTTTCTATCTTGCTTTCAGACCGACTTTCATCAATTTTATGAGAATGGATGTTCAACTTTATATCTGGGATTATCCGATTTTAATTCTGTATCTGTTGTTTGTAACAATTCTGGTTGGAATTATTTCCGGTAGTTATCCAGCCTTATTACTTTCCGGTTTTAAGGCAATCAATGTTATTAAAGGGAATATTAAACAAGGTTTGAAATCAGAAACAATTCGCAAAGTATTAGTTGTAATTCAATTCACTTTGTCTATTGTTCTAATAATTTCGGCAGTAGTGGTTACCAGGCAATTCGATCATCTGACAAAAGTAGATCTGGGTTATGACAGAAACGAGATTGTAGTTGTGGAATTACATAATAAAGTTGTTGATAAGATTGATGTTTTCAAAAATGAGATATTAAATAATCCTGATGTTGTTTCAGTTGGAAAGACTCAATATCCGCCTGTTGATTGGGGTTCCGGACCTGGTTCCAAAATAATTCCCGAAGGACTGGGTGAAGAATCTGCTGTACGCATCAAAATGTATCCTTCCAATGATGAGCTTATCAAAACACTGGGAATAAAACTTATAAACGGAAGAAGTTTTTCCAAAGATTTCAACGAAGAAAATAACTGCCTAATCAGTGAAGCATCTGCCAAGTTGCTTCCATGGGATGATCCTATCGGAAAACAAATTAGTTCGGGTGAATTGACTGTAACCATAATCGGGGTTGTGAATAATTTCCATTTTGATCATGTTTTCAGGAAATTAGCTCCAACAATGTTCTATTTTAATGAAAATAATTGTACCTATTTGCTGATTAAGACTTTATCCGGAAAAACCGATTCAGTAATTCATAGCATAAAAAAAATGTGGAATAACATATCAATCGAATTTCCCGTTGAGACCTGGAGATTGGATGAATTTTTTATAGATAATTTTAAAAGCACGGTAAAAGGGCAAGAATTAATTAATCTTATTAGCATTGTTTCAATTTTCTTTTCTTGTTTGGGTTTATTAGGTTTAGCATCGTTTACCATTGAAAGAAAAACTAAGGAGATTGCAATTAGAAAGGTGGTAGGAGCAACTGCAAATAGTATTTTAAAACTATTATTATCGAAATTCATGTTTTTAGTTATTTTATCAAATTTTATTGCTCTACCAATTGCATATTATCTATCTCACTTGTTCATTAATTGGGCTTGGGTATATTCAATAAAACTAAAAGCCGATATATTCATTTTTGCTGCGTTGCTTTCCATTATTATAGCAATTCCGGCAGTTATTTTCCAGTCTCTAAAAGCAATTTATGGAAATCCGGCAGACGCTTTGAAATGCGAATAGAAAGAAATATGTTTAAGAATTACCTGAAAATCACAATAAGAAACATTATCCGCTACAAAGGTTTAATATCAATTGGAATGGCTTGTTGTATTCTAATTATGCTCTGGATGACAAATGAATTAAGTTATGACAAGTTCAATCATCATAAAGACAGAATTTATCGTTTGGGAGTAGATTTTGAAGCTGGAAGTCACACGGTTTATCCTATGACAATGCCTTCTGCAGCACCATTACTGATCAAGGAGTTCCCTGAAGTTATAAATGCTGCCAGATTAGAATATCCTCGCCGAGGTTCTGTGAAATATAAAGACAAAGTATTTCAAGAAACCGGCGTGGGTCATGGTGATAATTCTTTGTTTGAAGTATTTTCCTTCCCATTTTGTTTAGGCAATCCCGAAACCGTCTTAATAGAACCTTATACTGTTGTGATCACAGAATCTATAGCTCAAAAATCTTTTAAAAAAGAAAATCCTCTCGGTAAAATTTAACAGCTAAGTCGCTGTAAACAAATAACCTTTACAAAGAGAAGTGATTTAATATTTTTGAATTATGGAAAATTTA
>JAIORE010000275.1 GCA_021108315.1 Candidatus Cloacimonadota bacterium | reverse complement strand
AAGGTTTAAATATTGTGACACTCTTCATACCGAAAGGGAAGAGAAACAGGGAAAACAAACAAAACCTAAATGAAAGGATGTATATTATGCCTACTCGACAAAGCGAGAAAAAAAGCTGAAGTTATCCATCGCTTATGTTAAGAGAGAGACTGAGGGAGTTATGAAATCTAAAGCGAAATGGGAAATGGGAAATGTTAATTATTATTATTTAAGCTATGAATTGTATTGTACAAGTCAAATAGATTTATATGCTTTCAATTGTTCAATTTTCTCAGTAAACTTTAAAATCCTTTTTTCTGATAAAGAATTTCTCCAATATCCTTTTTCTTTAAAATATGATCCTACTATAAAGCCATTTGCCATATCCCAATAATCAGAAATATTTTCAGCTGTTAATCCAGATCCAATTATTATAGGTATATTGATATTTTTTAGGTTTAATAAATCATCTATTTGGGTTGGACATCCAGTTGATTGTCCTGTGATAATAACGCCATCACTTAAAAAAAATTCAGCAGTATGAGCGAATTCATTTATATCAATATCAGCAGTAATTGAATGAGATGAGTGTTTTTTCTTTATATCTGTAAAAATTGCGATATTTTCACCACCAATGTATTTACGATACCTGAGAAGTTCTCCGGCATCAGCTTCAAAGAATCCTTCATCAGCAATATGAGAAAAGATAAAACCTTCTGTTCTTATGAAATTTAATTCTGCTGCTAACGCAACGGCTAAAGCTGCTTTGTTTGCCCCTGCTAATATTTGGATGCCCACTGGAATTGTGACACTTTTTTTTACTTCAGAAGAAATGATAGACATTGAGGAAATAATCTCAGAACCTATTTCCTTCTTTAAATATGGAACATCATTCATGTTTTCAATTATTATTGAATCAATTTTATATTGTTCATATAGTATTGCCTCTTTTACAGCCTTTTTTATGATTTCAGAAATATTGTTATTATTCTGTGGAGTACCAGGCAGGGCATCTGTATGTATCATTCCTATTACAATTTTATTTTTGTTAAAAATTCTATTCCAATGTTTCATGTTTTTCCTTAAAAAAAAGCTATTCTAGGTTATAGAATAGCTTTTTTGTATATATAAAAATTCTTTTTAATTCAAATTAAAGATGATGGGGAATTTTACCCTGCATGCTACATTTTTTCCACCGCTTTTTGCAGGCTCAAATTTCCATTTTTTTACTGCTGTAATGGCTGCTTCATCTAAACCTCCTTTTCCGGGGAAAAGAGATACCACAACTTTTACATCCCCAACTTTACCGGTTTCCAAAACTTCTACATCTAACCATACTTTTCCTTGAATTCCTCTTCTTTTAATAAAAGTAGGATATTTAGGAGCTACTCTCTTAATTGGAACTGGGGGAACTTCATAAATTACATATATTCGATCAGAAGTACCAATAATTGGAATTGTATCGTCTTCTAAAACATCTTGTACAGCTTCATCAATTGTAGATTGATCTTCTCCTGAATCCTGTTCGACTTCTTCACTATCATCTTCTTCAAAAAAATCTATAGTGGTTTCTTCATCCAGTAATATTTTTTCTTGCCCAGCTTCAGCTACTCGAACAGGAGTAATTCCTTCACCGATAAACATTATTGCTTGAGAAATAATATTATAATCAGGGTTTAGGCTTTTGGGGAGATTGTACCAAGCCAAAGTGTAGTTTTCATTTGATCCTTGTGCCCATCCAAAATTTAAATGATATTCATTATCAGTATTATAGCCATCGCAGATCAAAGAATGTTCAAAATAATCTTCAATTAGAATATTTACAGGAAATTTCTTCTTGGCATTAGTTTTCAACTGGGTGAAAAAATCCTCAGAATCGGCATAATAAACTTTTGATTTTGTAAATTTAAATTTATTTCTGAAAGCATCAGCAATATCCCATGTCCAAGAATCAGCACCAGCGTCAGAGGAATAATGCATGTTTACAGAAATACCTGCTGCGAGGTTTATCGTTGCCAAGTCATCATTATTCAATGAAGAACCATTAGAATATTTTTTATTTATATTTTCTAATTTTTTATTTATCGTTGAAAAACTTGGAAAATCAGCAGTTTGACTATCTTGATCAATATTTATTCCGTTTAAAGTTGTATAGCTATCTGTTGAGCGAAAACTTGCATATCCAAGATGTTTATGATAATTAATGATTTGAGCAATTGCTATTGCTGCTGAACCAACAAAACAGCGCTTTCCAGTAGTGGGATCTATAGGACAATTGTCATTGTATGGAGCATTTTGAGACCAAGTTGTTTGAATGATTCCATCTGTATTTCTACTACCGGATTCAGGCCATTTTTTAAAATTTCTTGCTTGGAAATAATTATCGTTTTTATTAATATACTGATTCCAAAGGTCAATATTTTTTTGTATATTTTTTGCACTACCGCTTGATATTTCGCTATTTCTATTCTCTAAATCTTTCTTTAACATGTGATATAATGTGTTTTTAGAATCTTTATTCATGTAGAAGTCTGATTTAAATGAATATGCAATAATTGGAGTAATACTTGTATCTCCTGCAATCACAATAAAACCTTTTGGCTTAAGATTTACAATATGAGCTAATAAAATTGATTTGTCATCTCTTAGCTCAACTGTATTATCTACAGAAAAAGAATTCGAAACTTTATGTATATTAAGATGAAATTCTGCCACTGTTTTCGCTGTTGATGAATTTACAGGACTAGAAAAAAGGTTTGTAAAGAAAAGTGTAAAAAAAATAAGTAAAATTACATTTAATTTATTTGATTTTCTCAATTTGATACTCCTTATGATTCTATTAATGGGATTTTATTATGCAATATTTTGAAATTTTATTGTTGCAAAATATCATAAAAAAAGATATAAATTATGTTTTAAAAAAATCATAATTTTTCCCTTATAAAATAAACTCCCAAATTTACTTTATTTATCACTACTCAATATGGTAAAATCTTAAAAGAAATTACTTATGTCAATTAATTTATTAATATTTTTATTTTTTACAAAAAAATCATATTGTTATGTTATGCATAAAAGTTACGATTAAGTGCTTTTCAATTGACAAAATAAGGTAAAAATAAAATTTCAACAAACGTTTAAAAAATCGAGGTAAACATGGCAAAAAATAGAACTGCAATAACTCCAACAAGAGAAGAAAATTACGCAGAATGGTACCAAAATGTTATTAAAGAAGCTGAATTAGCTGAAAATAGTGATGTTAGGGGTTGTATGGTAATAAAACCTTGGGGATACACTATTTGGGAAAACATGCAAAGAGAATTAGATGATATGTTCAAGGAAACAGGACATACAAATGCTTATTTCCCATTATTCATACCTTTAAGTTATTTGCAAAAAGAAGCTGATCATGTAGAGGGGTTCGCAAAAGAATGTGCAATAGTTACGCATCATAGATTAACTCAACAAGTTGATGGAAAACTTGTGCCTGACGGGAAATTAGATGAGCCTTTAGTAGTAAGACCAACAAGTGAAACTATCATCGGTGCTTCATATGCAAAATGGGTTAATTCTTATCGAGACCTTCCAATTCTTATTAATCAATGGGCAAATGTAGTACGTTGGGAAATGAGAACAAGGTTATTCCTAAGAACTACAGAATTTCTTTGGCAAGAAGGTCATACTGTTCACGCGACAAAAGCAGAGGCTGTTGAAGAAACGTTTAAGATGTTGAATGTATACAAGAAATTTGCAGAAGAAATATTGGCAATTCCTGTTATTGAGGGTGAGAAAACGGAATCAGAAAGATTTCCGGGAGCTGTTTTTACATATTCAATTGAAGCTATGATGCAAGATAAAAAAGCCTTACAATCTGGGACTTCTCATTTTCTTGGTCAAAAATTTGCAAAAGCTTCTAAAATAAAATTTCAGAGTAAAAAAGGAAAGGAAGAATTTGCGTGGACAACTTCTTGGGGAGTTTCAACCCGATTAATTGGAGCTTTAATTATGACCCATGCTGATGATAATGGTATGATCATTCCACCTCGAATAGCATCTGCACACATTGTAATACTTCCAATTTATAAAAATGATGAAGAAAGGGAAAAAATATTTGCAGTTGTTAATGAGATTGGGAAAAAAGTATCTAAACTACGTTTTCATGATAGAAAAATAGTTATTAAAGTAGATGATAGAGATATCCGCGGAGGAGAAAAAAATTGGTATTGGATAAAAAAAGGTGCTCCGCTTAAAATAGAAATTGGTCCTAAAGATCTAGAAAAAAATACTATTGCAGTTTTGCGTAGAGATAATCCATCTCTGAAAAAATCGTTTATAGAAGTAGAAGAATTCGTTTCAAACTTAATTGATACCCTTGATGATATTCAAAATAATATGTATAATAAAGCAAAGAAACTATTAATAGATAATACATTTGAGATAGATAATTATAATGAATTTGTTAAATTTTTTACACCTAAGAATATTAATAAGCCAGAGATTCATGGAGGTTTTGCAAGTTCACATTGGTGTGGTTCTGTTGATTGTGAAGAAAGAGTCAAGAAATTTAAAGTGACTATAAGAAATATTCCTTCATCTACAAAGGAAGAAAAAGGGAAGTGTATAATTTGTGGAAAAGATAGCAATAAAAGAGTAATTTTTGCAAAGAGTTATTAAATGAAATTTTATTTAAAAGACGATAAACCGATTTTTTTGAATAAATTGATGTATTACGCAAATGTACTTAACAATTATGCCGAGATTGAAACTGCAATTGAACATGGACAAGTTTATGTTGATGATGAAAGCGTTGTTAAAAAGCATCTTTTAATAAATATTGGTAATGTGGTTAGATTTAGAAAATTTCATATTAAGGTTTTATCACTTTCTCAAAAAGAGGAATTTGAAAAAGAAGCTACAACAAATATTAAGCATGGTAAAGTAAATACATGGAGTTTGAAAATTGATTCAAAAAAATAAAATAGATGAAAAAATAAAAAAAAGTGCAAAAAAACTTCACAAAATATTTTTATCAAAAAAATTGACCTTAAGTTTTGCAGAATCTTGTACAGGGGGTTTATTACAGGAAATTGTTACTTCCAATTCGGGAGCGTCACAATATTTTTTAGGTGGAGTAGTTTCATACTCAAATCAAGTAAAGACAAATGTGTTAAAAGTCTCTGATGAATTAATTAGTAAATTTGGTGCAGTTAGTGAAGAAACTGCTCAAAGTATGATGAAAGGCTTAAAAAAGTTGTTTCGTGCTGATGTTTCTGTTTCAATAACAGGAATAGCAGGACCGGAAGGAGGAACCAAAGATAAACCAGTCGGTACAATTTTTGTTACGATTGGCTACAAAAATTTTGTTAAAACATACAATTACAATTTTACCGGTAATAGACACGATATTAGATATAAAACCGCACTAAATGTTCTACTCGAATTAAGCAATTTGGTTGAGCATTTAACCTAAGTTGAATAGTTTTATTACGAAAAAAA
The DNA here is from genome assembly GCA_021108315.1 of Candidatus Cloacimonadota bacterium. Taxonomy (GTDB): domain Bacteria; phylum Cloacimonadota; class Cloacimonadia; order Cloacimonadales; family TCS61; genus JAIORE01. The sequence goes on along the minus strand of JAIORE010000275.1, from coordinate 27,018 downwards.
AAGATTAGTGCATTATGAGTAAGAAAATCACTCAAATTAGTATCTTATTTCTAATATTCTTGTATTTTTTGTCAAAAAATTCCAAAATCAAATATTAGAATTCTAAAATTACTTATTGGGAATTTGAATATTTCTTAAAATTGGAATTTATTTGTATTTTGTTTTTTGAAATTTGTATTTTCCAGTTTATCTGGCATAGGTATAATATATTTAGGGAGATTTGATGTTAAAAAAATATATCCTGATTATGCTGATTATTTCAAGCATAATTATCATAAATGCTGAAATGTTTTCAGTCATTAAACAAACTGAAGACGAAGTTCAGGTTAAATTTACACTACCTGATTATGAAGTAACTGAAGTTAATATTAATGAAGAAATTTTTCATAAAGTGAGCTGTCCAAATTCTGCTTATTTGGAAAAACAAGGTTTTCCAATGCTACCATTTTTTGCAGAGGCAATAGGTTTACCGATAGATGGTTCATTAGAAATCCAAGTAATTAAAAAAAAACAGATTGTAGCCAAAGATTTGAATATTCTACCAGTAGAAGCTATCTCAGCAAATAATGACGGGCTTGAATATAACTTTTTCAAAGATTCAGCTGCTTATCGTAAAGCAAATTATTATCCTGAAAATCTTCTTAAAAAAGGTGACAAAGCATATATCGGAGATCGTTTTTTCTCGAGTATCAGAATTTATCCATTCCAATATATCACATCTACAAAAAAATTATTGGTAACAACTGAAGTAACTTTTAGGATTACAATTACCGGAGATAAAAAAATAAGTCGAAATTGGCAGCAAAGTAGTAATTATATTGATAAGGTGGCTGATTCAATTTTTTTAAACAACGATGTTTCCCAGAAGTGGAGAAAATCAAAAGAAAAAGCAAAATATTTTCCTCCCCGAGAAGGAGATGAGATAAATGAAATACAGATTATCGTGGATGAAGAAGGAATTTATAAAATAACCTATAACCAACTGATTGAATCAGTAAATCTTTTTATTGAAGAACATGAAATCGAAAATGATTTGGCAATTAACTTGGATAATATTGATCCACGATACTTGGAATTGAGAGATGAAAATGGAACTATTCCGATTCATTTTGAAGGAGATGTTGACGGTAGTTTTGATTCAGGAGATTACTTTGAGTTTTTTGGTGACAGACATTATGGAGATGAATCATATTATGATGATTACACTGCCGAAAATGTTTATTCATTAAGGTTAGCTGATCATTTGGGAAGTAGAATGGCTGTAGAAGATGGTGGACTGCAAGTAAGTGACACTAATGAATTTGAATCACCTACTTCTTATGAACAGACCTTACATTTTGAAAAACAAGATATTTATAATACTCTGGGATTACAATGGTATTACAATGGGAGAGCTGGTAATAATCATCCAGGAAGTTTTTATTACAAGGAAGATAAAAGATTTTGGGATAAAATCTCAACTCCTGAATTAAAGATCATACCATTTGAATTAGAATATCCTTTACCTGGCGGATTTAATAAGAAATTTAGTGCCAAAGTTAATCTATTCGGCCTTTCATATAAAAGATATCCAGGAAATAATCAAGTAAACCTTGAAATTATGGATCATCATTCAATTGTGAGAATAAATTCAGCATTAATTGATAATATTGAGTGGAATGGACAAAGAGAACAAGAATTTAGTAGTTACAATTCAATAAATAATAATAAACTTAATCATGGGACAAATAATTTAATTATTAGTTTACCCGGTACTTATGATGAATGGGATAATAATAATTTCATTGAAACAGAGCAAACTCTTTTAGATTATTTAGAAATTACATATTGGCGAGAGTACAAAACTGACAGTAATTATCTCAAATTCACAAAACCCAGTGATGAATCAGAGGGATTATTTCAATTTGATCTTACTAATTTTAGTTCCGATAGTGTTTCTGTTTATAAAATAAATTCTTGCATTTTTGAACATATTCAGATTGAGCCGTATAATGAAACTGCAATCACATCATATAATGTTTCTTTTCAGGATGAAGTTCTGTCTCAAAATAGTGAGTATATTGCCGTAGCAGAAAGTCAGAAAAAAATACCTGTGCAGATTAGACCGAATCTCCCTTCTAATTTGAAAAATCAGACAAATAGAGCAAATCTAATAATTGTTACTATTGAAGATTTTATAAATGCCGAAGGAACATTGTTATTGAAAGAACTGTGGGAAGAGCAAGGAAATGAAGTTGAGATTGTTAGTACTCAAGATATTTATGATGAGTTCAATCATGGTATTCGTTCTGCAGAAGCAATTAAAGATTTTTTCCGATATTCATATAATAATTGGACATCACCTCAGCTTGAACATGTTATTCTATTAGGAGATGGGATTGATGACGAAAGAGATAAGAGTATAAATAGAGCTTACAATCTTATTCCGGTTCGACATATTTGGGCTGATGTAAGGGGATCAATTGCTTCAGACAGTTGGTATAGTTGCATCATAGGTGATGATCCTGTGTCTGATATAAATGTTAGTAGAATAAATATTTGGGAAGAAGATCAGATATTAGATGTAGCTTTAAAATCTCAATCTTATGTAGAAAATCCTAACTTTAATGATATGTGGCATGGAAGAATGATTCTCGCAGCTGGTGGAAATGAAGGTGAAGGATCATATTTTGCAAATCAGTGTGAAAATCTTCTTAATAAAAATATAGATTCGGATTTTCATATCAAAAGAATATATTGCAATACAACAGGACTTCCAAATGATTATCTTGGAGGAACATCCCAACTTATTCAAGGAATTGATGATGGTGTGTTATATCTTAGTTTTATGGGTCATGGTGGTGGATATGTGTGGGCAGATTATAATCTTTTAAGAAAAGCAGATATTCAAACTTTTAATAATGATAATCTTCCTTTTGTTACAAGTCTATCGTGCTTTGGTTCTGCTTTTAATAGTAAGCAAAGCTCCTGCATTGGAGAAGAACTTATTATAACTCCCAGAACTGGCTCAATAGCTCATTTGGGATTTACCGGTTTTGGCTATGCGCAATCTGATGAAACCTTTCATGATTTTCTTCTCGATGCTATTTATATAAAAAAAATTGGGAATATTGGAAAAATTACTGATTATGCCAAGACTAAATTATATATTATTAAAGGCAATTCAAGTTCTGGGATTGCTCTGACAGATGGTTGTGCTCTACTTGGTGATGGAATGATAAATATGCTTGTCCCTGATACTGATCATAATATTACATTAGAAAAATATAATCTTTCTGTGGGAGATACTCTGAGTTGTTCATCAGATTTTGATTCTGATTATATTCGAGGTCGTTATACAATTTATAATGAAAACGATGTTCAATTACCACTAAATGAATATTACCCTCAATCTCATTTTATTAACAATGGAAATATAACTGTTTCCGACTTCATAATACCACCTGATGGAAATTCAATCTACACTGGAACCGTTAAACTTGCAGCTTATAGCTCTGATAAAGAAGTCATTGGCTCTGTTAATTATACAATTGGGCAAACAGCAGTAGCGAATATATCTATTATACCAGAAATACCTACTGAAAATGATTCAATTCATATTATGGCAGATTTTTTTGATGAAGATGAAATTGACCGTGTGCTTCTTTGTATCGGTAATTTTGAATATATTTCAGAACATATTCCAATGATAGATATAAATGATGATGGAATAACTTACAAGACGAAAACAGCAATTTCTCCTCATCCAAATGGGAGTAAAATTACATATTTTTTTGTAGTACTTGATAATGAAGGAAATCGTACAGAGACAGAATTGAATACAATCATTATTGCAGGTCCTGATCTAATCTTGAGGAATTATGAATTAGTAAACTATAATAATACTCCAGCTTTTAAAGTGGTTATTGAAAATATTGGAAACACAGATTCTCCTCCTTGCGACATAAAACTATATAATCTACCAGATACTATTGCTTGTGCTATAAATTCTATTAATCCAATTTCTTTTGGTGAAAGACGTACGGAATATCTTCAATTCGGTTTATTAAGAGGTTATTTAACTTTTAAAATTGTTATTAATGAGAATCAGGAATCCTTTTCAGAACCATACTACAATTCAAACTTAGGAAATTATATCAATATTACAGAACCAATAGAAATGAACTGGTTTATAGCAGGAATAACAGATATCTCTGCAAATAGTTGGGGCAGTAATGTCACTTGTGATTTTCCTGCAGAATTACTTGATTCTGAAAAAGTATTCTTTATTCATCGCCAAGATAAAAAAGAAGCTTTGAATCAACCCGGTATTCAAGAAATAGATTTTCATGGACATTTTTCCTCTCCGGTTTACGAAATTAACTGTCTGGATTCATCAATTTTTATTGATTCCTTAGGTACATTACCGGATAATAAAAAGATAAAAATCGAATTTCATTATGAACATAATCAGGAAATGGAAAGTAATGAGAATTTTGCAGTATATAGATGGATAAACACTTATAAAAAATGGATATATATGGGCGGAGCGATGGATACATCATCAAATAAAGTAACTTATTATTCAAATAAATTAGGTACTTTTGCCCTGTTTGCTCGAAATGATTTAACTCCACCGACAATCTCATTGAATGTGGAAGGGCAGGAATTTTCTACTGAGTACTTTGATGAGAATCTTAACGATGATGATGAATTTCATGGGGGATATGTTTCAAGGAATGGAACTATCTCAATACAATTAAATGATTCTGACGGTATTGATGTGATTGATAATAACATTACAATTAAACTTGATCATGAATTAGTAAGTGATACAGATTATTCAATAAATTATTCTGTAGGAAATATGGAATCAATTCCAATAAAATACCAACTCAGAAACTTAGCAAATGGAAATCATGTAATTGAAATTCAATGTACAGATGTTAATGGTAATTTTGGATCTAGCGGTTTAATCAATCTGAAAGTTCATAGCGATTTTGATGTCATTAATTTTGCTAACTATCCTAATCCGGTTGTTACAAAAACACTTTATGAAGAAAATGAAGCTAAAACCCGTTTTACTTATGTTTTGACAGATGACGCAGATGATGTAAGAATCAAAATTTATACCGTTAGTGGAAGATTAGTAAAAACTTTTAAAGATTTACCTACTACTGCAAGTTATCATGAATTTCCACGTGAAATAGATGGTTGGGATTGTAGAGATGAAAAAGGTTTCTTCTTGGCAAATGGAGTTTATTTTTACAAAATTATTGCTAAAAAAGGAAACTTGACCATTGAAAAAAGCCAAAAAATGGCAATTATTAAATAGAGGATATTATGAGAAATATTAAAAATATAGTACTGATAACCATACTTTTTACAAGCATTTATTTACACGCTGGGCGTTTTGCAGGTGATTTTTTAGAAATTGGATCTGGAGTAAGAGCTTTGGGAATGGGAGGAGCATTTGTAGCAGTTGCAGACGATGCTTCCACAATTTATTGGAATGCTGCCGGTATATCACAATTAGATGAAGCAGAAATAAACATAATGAGAGCATATTTATATGATGGATTAGCTTATTATGATAATTTAACCTATTGCCAACCTCTTCCTAATAACGTAACTATCGGATTAAATTGGACAAGATTAACTATTGATGAAATACCTCTATTTCCAGAAGAAGAATTGGTTTATAATGTCGATATGAGATCATCATTTCCAGATTTAAATCTTTCTGGACAACCGAATGGTTTTTTTATGAGCACAGATGATATCTTTCAATTTGCATTTTCAAAACATATTCATTATGATATAAACTTCGGTTGGCTTTTTTTTAAATTACCTTTAGATTTACATTTTGGTGGAAATATCAAATACATAAAAAGAAAAATATTTAATAACTTAGGAAAGGGAACCGGATTTGATTTTTCTGTACTCACCAAAACGGATTTAAAAGTTTTAACAGATCAAGATTGGATGGGAGAACTTGCATTTGGATTTAATTTTCAGGATGTTGGTGGAACAGTTATTACTTGGGATACAGAATCAAACCATGAAGATGAAATTTTATTCAATACAAAAATTGGTTTTGCCTTTTTTCAACCATTAGAATTTATTAATTCTGAATTAATTTTTTCTATTGATAAAGATTATGTCTATGAAGCAATTAGTCATTATGGAGCGGAACTGAATTATAACAATATCATAAGTGCCAGATTAGGTTATTATGACAGTAATTTCTCAACAGGTATGAGTATTAAGCTATACAATTTTAATGTAGATTATGCTTTTGTTACAAATGTATTGGGAAACACAAATAGAGTTGGATTAAGAATCTATTTTTAAGGAGAATGAGATGAAAAGAAATATAATAGTATTAATAACTGTTTCGATCGTACTTTTTGCCTGTGCCGGAACAGATCCTACAGATATTGATCATACTCCCCCTTCAAAGCCTACACTTTTCTCACATGCAGGCGATACTGGGGATATTACAGAAACCGTAATTATTGATAGCATTGTCTTTGATACTTTGAATTTCTACAAAAGTTATGATAGTGTAATTCATCAGAATAGTCTCGAGCAAGAAAACAACGGCATTGATGCTGTTTCTACAAATGGTGATTTCTTACAAATTCAATGGCGGCATTTATCTGATACTGATATTGATCGTATTGATATTTTCCGTTTTAATTTACAAGACAATGATACTTTAAGAATAGCTCAAGTTGCTCCTGCCGATGATTATTTTATTGATGAGTTTACTGATTATGATGAAACTTCAACAAGTAAAGATTGGTTTTATTACATTGAAGCTTTTGATGAAGCCGGAAACAGCACAGTTTCCGATACCGTATGTTATCATCTATTTGCGCAACCAGTATTGGAAATGCCAAATTATGATAATGAGTATTCTGTAACAGATAGTATTGTTTTTGAGTGGATTCCTATAGATTCTGCCACTGATTATAATTTAATAATCTTTGATCAAGAAAGAAATATTATCTGGCAAAAGATTCCACTTGATCCGGATCCTGAAGATGATGATTATAATGGCAAATATAAAGTAATTTATAAACCTGAAAATGAAGGGCAATTAATATCCCAAGAATATACTGTGAGAGTTGATACTCATGGTAATACTTCAAATGAATTTGTTAATGGGACTTTATATGAAATAAAATTGGGTTCTGAATCAGAAGAAAGAAAGTTTAGAATTAACTAATAAAATTTGCTTGACTCATAAAGTACATAAATATTTTATTAAATATTTTTAGGAGAATTGTATGAAAAAAATGATTTTTGCAGTAGTATTGTTTATGATAATAAGCTCAGCATTTGCTCAAGGGGCTTCAATGTCTAGCTACAATACAGGATCAGTATATCTTTATTCAGGGTCTCTTACCGGCTCTGAACAATTGAAAATAAAAACTTATATATGGGGACAAGTAAAAAATCCAGGTTTATATATTGTTCCTGATAATACAGATATTTTAACATTAATTTCTTCAGCTGGTGGACCCACCGAAAATGCTAAATTATCAAAGATACGTATTATCAGACCTACAGCCGAAGGTGAGAAAATAAAATGGGTACAATTGAAAGAATATATGGAAACCGGAAATGAAGATTTGATTCCAATTCTTCAACCTGGTGATACAGTGATAGTTTCTGGAACTATTTATTACGCTTTTCAAAAAATGGCAAAATTCTTATCTAATGTAGCAATTGTATTGAGCGTATATACAGCGATTGCAAATCTAAAATAAATTTTGAGGTAGTATGCAAAATCAATTTGATCAAATGAATCAGTTACCAGAAGAACAGGAATTTAATCTTAAAGATTATTTACACATTGTTGGAAGATATAAATGGTTAGTAATTAGTATTTTTTTAGTAGTATTTATTGCAGGAAGCATTTATACAGCAAAGTCACCAAGAATATATAAAGCTACGGCAATGATTCTATTGGAGAATATTGCTTCGGATAATTTCTTATTTGCATCCCCTACCTTGACCAATTCATCAATAAACAATAATATTGAGATCATAAAAAGTCAACCGGTTATTGAAGTTGCTTATCGTATTTTACAGAGAAATAAAGACTTCAAAACTCTCCCTGTAGCCAATATTCCTAAAAATGCTAATCCTATTTCATATTTGAAAGCAAGACTATCAGTCGAAACTAAAAGAGAAACAGATATTTTAATAGTAAATTTTCAATCAACAAGTAGATTGGAAACAAAATTAGCTACAAATGCTATTGCAACTGCACTAAAAGAACAAAATACAGAATATGCCAGAATGGAATTTACTAGTGCCAGAAATTTTCTTTCTGAACAATTAGAAGAATCTGAATCTAGGTTAAGAACCTCAGAAGAGGACCTTAGGTTGTTCAAAATTGATAATGGAATTTCCATATTATCCGAAGAAACTAAACAGCTTATTGAACAGTCTTCTGATTTAGATGCTTTGCATTCAGAAGGGCAAATAGAATTAAAAGTATCTATTCAGCATCTTGATTTTCTAATTAATGAACTAGGTAAACAGGATTCTTTGATTTCTAATGTAAATTCTATATTAACTTCTCCATTATTAGATCAACTTAGAATTGAGATTGTTGCTAATCAAACCAGATATATTAAATTACTTGCTAAACCCGAATATACAGAAGATCATCCTGAACTTTTATCTTTGAAAGAAGAGATCGAAAATGGTAAGGATGAATTAAACGCCGAATTACAACGTGTTATTGCGGTTAAAACAGGTTCTTCTGATCCTTTGGTTTATAGAGCAGATCTAATATCAAAAATAGCAGTTGCAAAAATAGATAAAAATATTGCAGAAGCAAAAGTATTGAGTTTGGAAGAAGAAATTGAGAAATACAATGAAAGAATGACTCTTTTACCAGATACTGAACTTCAATTAGCAAGAATGGAAAGAAATTATCAAATTGATGAAAAAACTTATTCTATGTTAACTCAAAAATATGAGGATGCCAAAATTGCTGAAAAATCTAAAATCGGTAATGTTCGTATTATGGAAGGTGCAAGTATACCTTTAAATCCAATTAAACCAAATAAAAAAATGAATCTTATGATTTCTATAGTTTTAGGATTGGGTTTAGGAATCGGTTCAGCACTTCTTTTACATTCTCTTGATTCTAGAATTATGACTTTTGATGATGTTAAAAAATATATAAATTTACCTGTTCTCGGTACAATCCCATTTATTTCTATTGATGACCAAGATATTGATTATGTTGAAAGATTGTTAAAAGATGCAAAAACTGACGAAGATAAAGAAAAAATAATGAATATTCAACAGCAAATAGAAGCCAGAATAATATCTCATTATGCTCCGAAATCATCAACTTCGGAAGCATTCAGAATTCTTCGTACGAATATTGTGAATAAAAAGAAAGATGACGAAGCTCTTACAATGGTTATAACAAGTTCCGGTCCCAAAGAAGGTAAATCTACTATTCTTTCAAATCTTGCTGTAACTCTTGCTCAGATGGATTCTAAGGTAATTCTTGTTGATTTTGACTTGAGACGTCCTATGGTTCATACTTTACTTGGTTTTGATAAAGAGCATGGAGTGAGTGATATTTTATATGAAGACAATATTGATTATCACGATTTTTTAAAAAAATCGGTAATTCCCAATTTAGATGTTCTTACGAGCGGTTATATTCCACCAAATCCATCAGAATTATTAGCAGCACACCGGATGGAAGAATTCATGAATGACCTAAAAGAAGAATATGATTATGTTCTATTCGATGCTCCTCCTGTAATTGCAGTTACGGATACGATGATCATTGCAAAAAAAGTTGATATGTTGATGTTAGTAACACGTGTTGAAATTGCTGAAAAGGGTGTAATTAAACGAATTAAAGAAATATTCGAACATATAGATATTGATATTGCTGGTGTGATAATCAATGGTATACAACCTCATAGATATTATAGTAGTGATGAGTATAATTATTACTATTATTATTATTATGGAGCTAGTGTATCATCAAAGAAAAGTTATGTTCCAAAAGTCTTACGCAAAAATTAATCTTTTTTTAGATATTTTATTTTTGAGAGATGATGGATTTCGTGAAATAAGAACTGTTTTTTCCGAAATTGATCTTTATGATGAATTGAATTTTGTTTTGACAAAAAAAAGCGACATTCAGATTTTGACCGAAATTGATGAATTAAGAACTAAACAAAACCTTATTTATCAAATTGCGATTTTTATACAAAGTAGATATAATGTGACAAAAGGATGCTCAGTAACCCTAAAAAAAAATATCCCAATTTCTGCTGGACTTGGTGGAGGAAGTAGCAATGCCGCTACAACTATTCTTGCACTGTCAGAACTATGGAATTTATCACTATCTATGGACGAGATGAATGAAATCGCATCTAAATTCGGTAGTGATATAAATTTTTTTATTTTAGGCGGTTCAGCTATTGGTACTGGAAGAGGTGAGAAAATAGAAGAGATTGATAATATTGATGTTGAGAACATTGTGTTAATCAATCCTGGTATTTATATCTCAAGTAGAGAAGCCTATCAATTAGTAGGAAATGAAACAAGAAATCCTGATAGATTTCAACAATTTCTTTCAAAAAAAGATATACGGTATTCTTTTAATAGATTAGAATTCAAAATAAGAGAAAATTATAAAAAAATTGATGATATATTTTATCAGGTTCAAAATATTGGAGCAAAAAAAGCAATTTTATCCGGAAGCGGTTCTACTGTTATTGCTTTTTGTCCGAATTCCAGTATAGCAAATGAAATTAGTAATTACTATTCCAAAAAAAAATATTGGAATTGCATAACTAAAACTAAAAGGAGAACATTATGAACATTACAGATGTAAAAGTCTTTATCAGAGAAAGCAATCAACTTAAAGCATTCGTTAATATCGTTATTGATGATGCTTTTATTATTCGCAATATTAAGGTGATCGAAGGAGAAAACGGACTCTTTGTGGCAATGCCAAGTAGAAGAGTAAGTTCCGGAGAATACCGTGATATAGCTCATCCTATCAATACTGAAACAAGAAAACAAGTTGAACAAATTATTATTGAAAAATACAAAGAAGTTCTGAAAGATGCATTAGAAAATGCTACGGAGAGTTCAGAAGAATAGATGTACTCAAGACTTAAGATATTTACAGGTAATGCTAATAAAAAATTAGCAGAGGATATATCGCGTTTCGCTGGTATCCCACTTGCAGATGCAGATATTTTTAAGTTTTCTAATGACAATAGTTTTGTCAAAATTAAGGAAAATGTACGAGGGGCAGATGTCTTCATAATTCAGCCAACTTGTTATCCTGTAAATGATAACATTATGGAATTACTAATTATGATTGATGCTTTGAAGCGTTCTTCCGCTCAAAAAATTAATTGTGTAATACCATATTTTGGCTACGCAAGATCTGATAAAAAAGATCAACCTAGAGTGCCTATAACTGCAAAATTAATTGCGGATTTATTAACCACTGCCGGTGCAGATCGAATAATTGCTATAGATTTGCATTCAGAGCAGATACAAGGTTTTTTTAATATTCCGGTAGATCATTTATCGACTCTCCCGATTTTTTCTCGTTATTTTGAAGAACATTTTGATCTTTCAAATGTTGTTGTAGTATCGCCGGATACAGGTGGTACAAATAGAGCGAGAAAATTAGCTAATCGCCTAAATTGTCCTTTGGCAATCGGTGATAAGCGAAGAACAGGAAACAATGATCAATCTAACATTCAAAATATTATTGGTGATGTCAAAGGCAAAAATGCAATATTATTTGATGATATAATTGATACCGGTGGAACTGTTTGTAAAGTTGCGGAAGCACTTGTGGATAAAGGTGCAAAAAAAGTTTTTGCAGCATGTGCTCATGGAATTTTATCAGGTGAAGCAATTGATAGAATAAGAAATTCGCCAATTGAAAAATTGTTTATTACAGATTCGATTCCTTTAACAGAGGAAAAACGTATGTGTGATAAAATTGTACAACTAAGTATAGCGGAATTTACCGCCTTAGCTATAAAAAAGATTCATATCAATGAATCATTAAGTATATTATTCAGATAAAAAATATACTAACTTATGGAGGAAAAATGAACATAAATATTAAAGCTGATGTTCGCAACAAAGGAAAAAAATCTGATTTAAATGAACTCAGAAAAAATGGCTTCATCCCAGCTGTTATTTATGGTGAGGGAAAAGAAGGAAAACTGATTTCTTTAGAAGAAATTTCTTTTTTAAAAGAATATAAAAAAACTATCGGCGAAATGACATTTTATGATATTGAACTTGATGGTAACTCATTTAAAACTATCATCAAAGATAAACAAATCCATCCTGTAAAACGAAATATCAGGCATATTGATTTTCTTGAATTACATTCAGGAAGAAAAGTGATTTTAAATATTCCACTTACCTTTATTGGTGAACCAATTGGGGTAAAAGCTGGTGGAATACCGGAAACCATTATCAGAAAAATTGAAGTTTCCTGTTTGCCAAAAGATATTGTTGATCATATCGAAATAGATATTGCTGATCTAAAAATTGGAGATTCAATCCATATTAAAGATTTAGACCTCGAAGAAATGGAAGCAAAATTGCCTTTAGGTGCTACTATAATTACTATCTTGGCAAAACGAGGTGTAGAAGCTGAGGATGAAGAGGATTCTGAAGAAGAAACAACAATAGAAGAAGAAGAAGAATCAAATAGTTAATGAAATTAATTGTTGGTTTAGGTAATCCCGGTTTAAAATACAAAAATAATCGTCATAATATAGGATTTCTAATAGCTGATTATTTTGCAAAATCAAATAATATTAAGTTTAAATCTGCAAAAAGATATAAATGGCTTGAAATTGATAATACGATAATTATAAAACCCAAGACTTTTATGAACCTAAGCGGTTCTGCTGTTTTATCTGTTTTATCTCAGTTTCAGATTGATGATATACTGGTTTTGGTAGATGATATTTATCTATCAATTGGTAATTTTAGATTACGTAAAACAGGCGGAGATGGTGGTCATAACGGTTTAAAATCTATTTATAATGCCATTGGTAATTATGATTTCAAAAGAATGAGAATCGGAATTGGTTTACCTGATAGTAATTCATTATCGAATCATGTTTTATCGAATTTTTCTAAAGATGAAAATAAAATTTTATCAGAAGTTTTAAAGTTATCAAAAGAATTGCTTAAAGAATATATCAATAAAGATTTTGATGATGTATTAAATTATTATAGTAAAATAAAAGTATCCTATTCTAAGAAAATTGAAGAACTTAGGATCAATAGTCCACAGGAGGAAAAATGATAAGGACATACGAAAGTATGATTATTGTTTCTTCAGCAATTGGTGAAGAAACAGCAAAAAAAGAAAATGAAAAAATTCATTCTCTACTTAAAGAAAATGGTGGAGAAGTAATCAAAACAGATGATTGGGGAAAAAGGGATCTCGCCTACGAAATTAATAAAATGAAAGATGGATTTTATTTCATTAATTATTTCAAAGCTGATGCAGAAACTATTAAAAAACTGGAAAAACTTTACCGTATAAACGAAAACATTATTCGTTTTAATATGGTAGTTTCATAAGGTAAAAGGAGAAAAAAATGGCGAACTTACGTATGCCCAGAATCAATTCAGTTGTATTGAGTGCAAGATTAACCCGTGATGTAGAATTACGTTATACCCCAAGTGGAACACCGGTTGCAAAATTATCATTAGCTTTTGATCGTGCTTACAAAGATAGTGCCGGAGAATGGCAAAACGAAGCAAGTTTTTTGGACGCAACAGTTTGGAGCAAAAGAGCTGAACAATGTGCTCATGACCTTCATAAAGGAAGCCCGGTAATTGTAGAAGGTTACATTAAAACCAAATCTTATGTAGATCGGGATAATAATAATAGAAAATTTACTGAAATCGTAACCAATAGAGTTCATTTCTTAGAAAAAGCAGATTATGTTGAACAAGATGAATTTGATTCTGCTCAAACTCAGGAAATACCTAAAAGTAACAAAAACCTTAACACCACCACAACAGATGATGATGTCCCATTTTAGAGAACAGGAGTAAATTATGGAAGAAAAAAAAACACAAAGTACACAAAGCACACAAAGCACACAAAGCACACAAAGAGCTCCTTATGTGAAAAAATTTGAAAGAGGAAATTCACAAGGAAAAAGTTTTCAGAGATATTCTAAAAAAAGATTTGTATATAAAAAAAGAGTCTGTTTTTTTTGTAAGAATAAAGATAGCAAAATTGATTACAAAGATGTATCTGTTTTACGTAGATTTGTGGGTGAAAGTTTCAAAATTACTCCACGAAGATTTACCGGGACATGTGCAAAACATCAAAGGAAATTATCGGTGGAAATTAAAAAAGCTCGTATTATGGCTTTGATTCCATTTACTGATCAACAACTGTGATTTTAATTGCAGTTTTTACTGCATTTATTGCTAATTTTGACCCAGCATTGGGTTTGTTCTTTATTGTATTATTAGGTGGAAAATATTATTTAAAGCAAAAATACACTTTTCTAAGTATTTTTTGTCTTGCTTCGATATTATCATATTTTTTGATGCGAGAGAATCTCAGTGATTTTACTATTGTGGAATCATTAATAGGTGTTGCTTTAGCTTATTTTGTTTTTATGGAAGTTTTCCTAACAAAAAATAAGCTATCGCTATCTCTTGTATCATTCTTTGGTATTGAATCGGTATTTTGTCTTATTCGTCATTTTACGTATGGGGAAAAATTTATTCAAACACTGAGTGAATTAATAGAAGCAAGCAGGATTCAAATAGAAAGGGATATTGTTGATCCGGCTCAGTTGAAGATGGTGTCGCAGTTTTTTGAGATTTTTAAAAGTATGATTATTAAATATAATTTTGCTTTTATGTTAGGAAGTCTTTTAATAGCTGCATATTTCGGTTTTTTATTTTTTGCTAAGAGAAATAAAATATCTATTCATCATCAGAAATTGCAGTTACCATTTTTTCTTGTCTATATTGTAATCGGAGGACTTGCTTTATCATTATATCCACAAACTCGGACAATGGGAATGAATATTTTATTAGCATTGTCACCCTTATTCTTTTTTCAAGGAATTTCTGTTACTGATTTTTTTTGGAGGAAACATTTCACGAAGCACAAGGGAATAATTGTAGTTTCAATAATTACTTTAGCCTTTATTCCACCTTTATTCTCATTTAATATTTTTATACTAATATTAGAAATTTGTTTTATTGGTTTATTAGATATATGGCTGAATTTTAGAAAGATTTATACGCAGGAGGAAATATATGAAAGTTATACTAATTAAAGATATAAAAACTTTAGGACATGCTGGTGATGTCGTAAAAGTTGCAGACGGGTACGGAAGAAATTATTTATTGCCCAAGAAATTTGTTATTCCAGCTACAAAATTTAATTTGAACAAAGTCCAAAAAATCAAAGATATTGCAGTAGAAGAGAAATTGGCAGTAACAAACGAATTTAAATTACTTGCCGAAAAAATAAATGATTTACAATTGGTTTTCAATCGTAAATCTGATGAAAATGGACATTTATTTGGATCGGTTTCAGAGAACGATATTATTCATGAAATGAAGAAAAAGGGATTTGAAATTCATAAATCTAATGTTTTGATTGAAAAATCATTAAAGGAAACCGGTAATTATCAAGTAAAAATTCATTTTACATCAGAAATTGAAGCAATGATAAATGTTTTAATCGAAGAGGAGTAAAATAAACAGGGAGGAAATTTTGAAAAAAATAGTACAAGTATTTGGTTGGATTGCCATATTTGCAGCATTGTCTTCATTTGGTTTTTTTAGTGATAATCCTACAGTAGCAATACCGGTTTTCTTAGTTTTTTTCTTAGTCATTTTTGGCTTGGTATATATGTATGTAAAAAAGCACCAAAAGAACCATACATCGAATCCGGAAATGATTGCTAAGATTAATAAAGTTTTTGGAGTAATACTGGTATTAATCGCTTTATATACTCCCTACTCAATCTTTAAAGATGCAGCATTCCCTATTGTTGCCTATCTGGTAATTACTGTTTTAGCCGCCATTCTTATCGGTTTAAGCATAGTTGCAATCACCATAATTAATAGTTCTCAAGGAATAAATAAACTAAAAAGCATGCTTGGATATTTAATGCTAATTGTTATCTCAGTAGTTCCAGCTATTTCTATCATTCAGTATGATAGTAGCTACAATGCTTTAGGAATGGCGTATTACACCGCAATTTTAGTTTGTATATTTTCTTGGTGGGGGATATCTTTATTTACTAAAGAATCAGTATAATGGCTTTTTTTGAGACCGGCAATATTATTAAGAACGTTGTTTATAATATTGCCGGTTCTGATTTTAAAGACTTAGTTACGCTTGTTTTCGGTTGGAAAAAAATTGTTGGAAAACTTTTGTCTGAAAGGGCAAAGATAATCAAATTTGAGAATAAGATTCTTTTTATTGCAGTTACAAATAATGTCTGGATGCAGGAATTAGTTCTTAGAAAATATAAAATTATGCAGGATATTCAAAATAAATTATATATTAAATTGGATGACATTATTTTTTTTATCGGAACTCGTAGAAAATATTAGTTTACAATTAGGCGATTTATATGATAAAAATAGCACCTTCCATATTAGCGGCAAATTTTTTACATTTAGAAAAAGAAATATCCAAAATAGAAAAATCCGGTGCAGATATTATCCATTTGGATGTAATGGATGGACATTTTGTTCCAAATCTTACTTTTGGTCTTCTAATTATTAAACAAATCAGTAAAGTCACAAAATTACCGCTTGATGTTCATTTAATGGTAACAAATCCTCAGAATTATTTCAATAATCTCGCTGAAATCGGTGTCAACTACATATCATTTCACCAAGAAACAGAATTTCATATTCATAAAAGAATTAGCGAATTGAAAAAGTTAGGTGTAAAAGCCGGAATTGCTTTAAATCCAGCCACACCTGTAAATACTATTTTTCCAGTGTTAGATGAACTGGATTTTGTTTTATTGATGAGTGTGAATCCTGGATTTGGCGGACAGAAATTTTTGCCATTAGTAAAATCTAAGATAAAAGAATTAGCACAAATACGCAGAAAAAATAACTTGAATTTTGAAATTGAAATTGACGGTGGAATTACTAATAATATTTCAAAAGAGATGATTGAATTGGGAACTGATATTCTCGTTGCCGGTTCATATATTTTTAAAAGTGATAATTATAAAGACCAAATAGATGCTTTGAAAAAAGAGGTATAATGTTTAATAATCTTACAGATAAATTTGATACGATATTTCGCAAACTGAAAGGACACGGAAAACTTAATGAACAAAATATCAAAGAATCATTGAGAGAAGTTCGACGAGCTTTATTAGAAGCAGATGTAAATTTCCGGATTGTTAAAAATTTCATTAATGAAGTTGCTTCAAAAGCTACCGGACAAGATGTTCTCAAAAGTTTAACTCCGGGTCATCAAGTCGTAAAAATTGTTCATGAGCAATTGATTCATCTGATGGGAGAAAAGAATTTTAAAGTTCAATTTCAATCAAATAGATTGAATAAAATTATGGTTGTTGGACTTCAAGGTTCTGGTAAAACAACCACTTGTGCAAAACTTGCGAGTCATTTTAGAAAAAATAAATTAGAACCTGTCATGGTTGCTTGTGATATTTATAGACCAGCTGCTGTACATCAGTTACAGGTTCTCGGTAAACAACTTGATGTTCCGGTGATATCAAAAGAGAAAAGCAAAAATGTGCTAAAAATTGCCAAAAAAGCTCTTAAAGAGACAGAAAATTCTGAAAAAAATGTAATGATATTTGATACTGCCGGTCGTTTACATATTGATGAAAAATTGATGAAAGAACTTCGTGATCTAAAAAAATTGTTGAAACCGGACTTTATCTTTTTTGTAGCTGATGCGATGACCGGACAAGATGCTGTAAATATTGCAAAAGAATTTAATGATCAATTAGAATTTGATGGTGTAATTCTTACAAAAATGGATAGTGATGCTCGTGGTGGAGCAGCTTTATCAATCAAAGCAGTTACCGGAAAGCCAGTATCATTCGTTGGAACCGGTGAAAAAATAGGTGATTTTGAAGAGTTTCATCCTGATAGAATGGCGAGCCGAATCTTAGGAATGGGTGATGTTCTTAGTTTGATAGAAAAAGCAGAAGCATTTGTTGATATGGACGAAGCTGAAAAACTTGCTAAAAAATTGAAAAAAAATCAATTCACATTCACAGATTTTTTAGGTCAATTGAATCAGATAAAAAAAATGGGACCTTTGGATCAACTTATGGGAATGATTCCCGGTATGAATTCTAAAGCTCTGAAAGGACTTAGTGCAGATAACAAGGAACTGAAACATATTGAAGCGATTATACAATCAATGACACCTCGTGAACGAGACAAACCTGTTTTGATAAATGGAAGCCGCAGATTGCGTATTGCGAATGGAAGTGGAACTTCTGTTCAGGAAGTGAATCGTTTGTTAAAACAATTTGAACAGATGAAGAAAATGATGAAGAAATTCAGCAATCCGAAGTTCATGAAAGGTAATATGATGCCCTTTTAAAATATTGCTTGACGGGAAAAGGGGTGAAAAAATTGTTTTACATTCAGAAAAAATAGATAGTTTTTTATACTAAGGAGAAAAATAGATGGTAAAATTGAGATTAAGACGACAAGGTGCAAAAGATAAACCTTTTTATAGAATTGTAGCGGTAGATGCACGTGTCAAACGCGATGGTAAATACTTAGAATCTGTAGGATATTATGATCCTAAAACAGAGCCATTTAACCTAAAAGTTGATACAGATAAAGTTATTAAATGGTTACAAGTAGGAGCTCAACCTACTGATACGGTAAGATCATTATTTAGAAAAGCCGGCATCATGGAAAAATGGCATAAAATGAAGTATGAAGCTAAAACAGCTGAATAATCTATCATGACTGAACTTTTAGAATATATTGTAAAATCTTTGGTTGATGATCCCGATTCAATTGAAATTAAAGAAATTGAAAAGGATAAAACCACTGTTTATGAATTACGAGCCGCAAAATCTGATATTGGCAAAATCATTGGTAAAAGAGGTCGCACCATTGGAGCGATAAGAATATTAATGAATGCAGCATCACCAAGAGAGGGAAACCGTACTGTTCTTGAGATTATAGAATAGATGGAAATATCAGACCTAATTGAAATAGGAAAGTTCGGAAATAGATTAACAGAAGACGGTTTTATAAAGTTTAAGAAAAAAACAGAATTTAGTTCTTTAAAATTATCTGTAAAAGATATATTTCTAATTTTTACAGATCATAGCGTGAGATATGTAACAATTGATAATCAAATATCAAGATTTTAGAAAAAGATATTATCGCTGATGTTATAGATGATGGAAAAGTTCGAGTTATGTTAGCACCGGATGATTTTGATGAATTAATTCAGGAAACAAACTTTTTCCCATTCTATAATTATGATGTGTATTTCAATAAACAAATAATTGGAATTGTTGAAAATTATATTGAGAATAAGATGCAAAATATATTTGAGATCAAGCTTTTTGAAGATCAGAAAGAATTTATGGTTCCTGATGTAGATAATTTTGTGACTGAAAAAAATTCTGAAAAACAATTTATTGTACTCAAAAATATCGAAGAATTATTGACATTATGAAGATTGATGTTTTGACTCTATTTCCTGAAATGTTTTCAGGATTTTTGCAAGAAAGTATGATTGCGATTGCACAAAGAGAAGAAAAATTAGAGGTCAATCTGATAAATATCAGAGATTTTGCTTTTGATAAACATAGAACTGCTGACGATTATCCTTATGGTGGTGGAGCTGGAATGGTTATGAAACCAGAGCCGATTCACGAAGCTTTGAAATCTATTGATGATTATGAAAATACATCCCTGATATATTTTACACCTCAAGGTAAATTGTTGAAACAGAAAATTTTGTCAGATTTCAGCAAAAAAAAACATGTAATTCTATTATGTGGTCATTACAAAGAGATTGACCAGCGAATTAGGGATAGATTTGTAACAGAAGAATATTCTATTGGTGACTATGTACTATCCGGAGGAGAAATTCCAGCAATGGTTTTTATTGATGCGGTTAGTCGTCTTCAAGAAGGTGTGCTTGGTGATTTTAATTCGGCAATGACAGATTCACATCAAAATGGGTTATTGGGATGCCCGCATTATACAAGACCTTACGAATTTTTAGATATGAAAGTTCCTGATGTTTTGATTTCCGGTAATCATAAAAAAATTGATGAGTGGCGTTCTAAGAAATCTTTGGAAATTACAAAAAAGAACAGACCGGATTTACTAAATGAAAAGTAATTTATATGTCGGTTTAGTTCATCATCCGGTTTATAATAAAGATTTTGATATTGTTACAACTTCCATTACAAACCTTGATATACACGATATAGCAAGGAGTTGTAAAACATTCGGAATAGCAAATTATTTCATTATCAATCCATTAATAACCCAAGAAAAACTTTTAAGTAGAATCCAGAAGTTTTGGAACAGTGAAATCGCTATGAAATATAATTCCGATAGAGTAGATGCATTATCAATTGTAAAATATGCTAAAACAATAGATGAATGTCGAAAAAACATAAAAAATCAGGAAGGAGAAAATCCAATAATTATTTCAACAACAGCTCTGCAACGCAATGGACAAATAAAATTCCAAGATATAAATAGTATTATGTCACCCGTTTTATTGTTATTTGGAACGGGAAACGGTTTAACTGAAGATATCCATAAAATGTCAGATTTTGTTTTAACTCCCATCAAAGGAGTAAATAACTATAATCATTTATCTGTCAGAAGTGCAGTGGCTATTGTTCTGGAAAAGCTTACTTCCGAAAAATAAAGGAGGAATCATGGATATTATTCATGAAGTAGGAAAAGAACAATTACGTACAGATTTACCTGAATTTGGGGTTGGAGATACTGTCAAAGTACATTACAAGATAGTAGAAGGTGAGAAAGAAAGAATTCAGATTTTTCAAGGTATTGTATTACAAAAAAGAGGAATGCAAATTTCAAAAACATTTACTGTAAGAAAAATCAGTAATGGGATAGCAGTGGAAAGAATTTTTCCCTTGCATTCACCTCATATTCAAAAAATAGAAGTTGTCCGCTTTGGACGTGTTCGCCGAGCAAAACTTTTCTATCTGAGAAGAGTGAAAGGAAAAGCAGCTCGTGTAAAAGAGAAAAGAAGATATTAAAACCTTTAAAAGGGAGCTTTTTAAAAGCTCCCTTTTTTTTATCAAAATTTGATTGGGGTCTGAACGAAAATACCAATTTACTAATTTTTTACAAAATTTTCAATAACCCACGACTTTAGTCGAGGGTAAATTACCTTTCCCCAAGTTTCCCGCTCCAAATCAGCTTTAGCTGATTTGGAGCGAGTGAATTTAGGTTGTTCTCAAGCCCACACCTAAAGGCGTGGGTTAATAATCAAATTTTCAAAAATACTTTACTTCACACATTTTTGTTCAGATACTAATTACAAAAGATGTACAATAAATACTAAAAGAATAAAAAGCTGTAAAAAAAATATTTACAAAAAATATTATTAAATATAATTGAGTCATATTCTAAATAATAAAATATGTATGAAAGCAAAATTAGTGATTTGCGAAAAATGAAAAAAATCAAACTAACTTTTTCTGTAGGAGGAAAAAATGGATAAGAAAGCGTTTTTTGAAATGGTAAGAGATGAAGCAAATTCTGCTTTATCAAAAGTTTTTGATAAGGTTGAAGAAGTAAGCAAAGTATCTGGTTTTAAGTATAAAAATCATAATTTGAATTCTCAGGTAAAAGATCTGAAAATCCAAATAGGTGAAGTAATTGTGAATAATCCTGACGATTTTGATAAATTTCCTGAAATCAAAGTTTTTTTGGACAAAATTGATCAGATAAATGACGAAATTGATGCCAATAATGAGAAGATCAAAGAGTTAAAGGAAAAAGAAGAAAAAGAGGAAAAAACAGAAACGGAATAAAGTTTCTATTTGAAATGGTGCTTGGTTGGAAAGAATTTTAGCCGCTGATATTCGCGGATGAACACGGATAAAAAACATAAAATAGTGGTTTAACAAAAAGAGATAAGCACTTAGACAAAAGTTTCCCGGTATTTTTTTCTTACCCAACAAAAAATATCTTCCAAAAATTTATGATCAGATACTTAGTAAACCGTTGAAACGGTTAAATAAAAAATTTCATTTCATTAACCACAAACTTAAGTATGTGGTTAATGAAAGGTTATCAATTATTAATCGTCTCAACGGTTTCAGAGATTAATTAATAATAAAATCAAGACAAGAGAAATTTCATTTGTTCAATAATTTCTTCGATTACGGAATGAAGAATTTATTGGCGGATTAGAAAAATTATAATAACAAAGAATCAGAACTTTTTGAGTAGACAAAATCCAGCCAAAGTAGCTGAGACAAAATAGAATAAATGTCATTATACAGAATATTAGCAATTGATTATGGAGAAAAAAGAGTGGGAATTGCTCTGAGTGATCCTCTTAGAATTATTTCCAAACCTTTTTGTGTTTTAGAAAATAATGACGATTTATTTGATAAAATTCAGGAAATAATATTTGAACAACAAGTTGAAAAAATTGTGTTAGGTATTCCCTATAATCTCAAAGGAGAAGATTCACATAAAACAAAAGAAGTTAAAGAATTTGGTGAAAAATTAATAATTAAAATTTCTCTACCAATAATCTATTGGGATGAGCGTTATTCGACAGTGGAAGCTAATGAAAGTTTAAAAAAAATGGGTTACAGCGTTATTGAAGCTCGAAAAGTTGTTGATAAAGTTGCTGCTTCAATAATATTAAAAAATTATCTCCAGTCCTAAATGACAAAGCTTAAAATATTTCCCAAAATACTTCAAACCTAACCAATCTATAACAATATATGAAATATCTAACGATCTTTATTCTCATAATATTTACTTTTTTCTTTTTTTATACCGTATATTGCTTTGTAAAACCACACGAAATCGGTGAGAAAATTTTAGAGATCAAACAGGGTGATACAGCAAAGGGAATTACTAACAAGCTATCTAAAAAAGGAATAATTAGTAATTCAAATCTATTCTATTATTATGTGAAATTTACAGGAAAAAGTAAGCACCTAAAATATGGAAAATACTTATTCAAGGGGTCATATTCAATACTTGAAGTAATTAATCAAATAAAAAAGGGAAAAGTTCATCTCAGGAAAATTACAATTCCAGAGGGATATACAACAAAGAAGATTTGTGCTCTATTTGCAAAGAATAACTTCGGAAACTACAGTATCTTCAGTGAGCAATGTAATGATGCAAATTTTGCAAAAGAGCTGACAGGCTATTCAATAAATAATTTAGAAGGGTTTCTATATCCTGAAACTTATCTTTTTCCGGAAGATGTTAGTGAAAAATTTATCTTAAATCACCTTTCAAAAGAATTTTTCAAAAAAGTACCATTTTATGATTCGATTTCTACAGAAAATTTAACTCCTTATGATGTTCTAATTTTAGCTTCAATTGTAGAAAGAGAAGCACAGCGAGAAAGCGAGAAACCGCTTATTGCCAGCGTTTATCTAAATAGAATAAAGCACGGAGGATATCGACTTCAAGCAGATCCTACGGTAGCTTATGCTTTGGAATTAATTGGGAAAAAGCGAAAGAAAATTTATTTCAAAGACTTGGAAATTGATTCACCATATAATACCTACAAATACAAAGGATTACCTCCAACACCTATTTGTAGCCCCAGTTTAAGTTCAATAGAAGCTGTTCTAAATCCGCAAGAATCTAAGTTTTTTTATTTTGTAGCGGATAAAAAAGGTGGACATCTTTTTAGTAAAACTTTTTCAGAGCATCAAAGAAAGCAAAACATATTAAGAGAGCAGAATGGAAGATAATATATTATTACATCTGGCGATAATAATTTTTTTCTCAAAAATTCTCGGAGCTATTTCCAGAAAGTTTAAATTTCCTCCGGTTATTGGGATGCTATTTTTGGGAGTAGTATTAGGACCAACCTTTCTACATTTTATCGAACCTGGTGAAGTAATCAATTGGATTGCTGAGATTGGCGTTTTGTTCCTACTTTTTGAAGCAGGGCTTGAAACTAATTTGAAGCAAATTAAAACGGATTCTAAACAAGCTTTGTTACCTGCAATCGGTGGGATAGTATTACCTTTTGCTTTAGGTTTTTTTCTTACTTATATCATTGATAAGAATCTTGTTCAAAGTCTAATTGTTGGAGTTATTTTCACTGCCACGAGTGTAAGTGTGAGTGTGATGACTTTGATGGACATAGGAAAATTAAAAGGAATTGAAGGAAGATGTATTGTAAATGCTGCGATAATTGATGATATTGTCGGGATTTTACTTCTTACTTTTATTTTCGGTACATTTGCAGGTAGTGCTGAGAGTGGAAGCACAATCATTTTATCAACTGGAAAAATAATTCTGTTCTTTGTTATTACTACGCTTTTTGGTATGTTTATTTTAAAACCATTTTTTTTAAATTTGAAAAAAATCTTATTGGATAATGTTGTTGTGGCTTTGGCAATTGCTATTGTTTTATTGTATTCTTGGTTTGCAGAAAGAACAGGACTTGCAGCTATTACCGGAGCATATTTTGCCGGATTATTTTTAGGACAAACTCATCACAAGCATACTGTACAAATAGGAATATCCCAAATTGGGAAATCATTTTTTGTTGATGTTTTCTTTGTGAATATTGGCTTAGCTTTTAACTTGTTCAGTATTGAAGCTCATCCGGTATTTCTTTTGCTATTTGTAATCTTGGCAATTTTGGGTAAATTAGTAGGAAGTGGATTGGGAGCACGTTTAACGAAATTTGATCAGATTCGTTCTATTAGAATAGGTTCAGGAATGATTCCAAGAGGTGAAGTTGCCTTGATAGTTGCAAATATGGCTTTAGAAAGAAATTATATAAATACAGGAATTTTATCTGGTACAATAATAATGGTTATTGTGACGGCAATTACTACACCGTTACTGATTAAATTTGCATTTACAAAATTGAGAATGAAGACTTTTTGATAAATACACAGGAGAAATTCTCAACTCGTTACGAAGTTTGTCTTCGTGATGTACTCTTCAACATTCCCAAGACAAACTTGGGAACGAGATCTCAAAATTGCCGAATCTTAGTTGGAAGAATTTCTATGAGGAAAGCTTCGGAAGTGAATACTAGGAGGAATTATGTGGAAAAAGATAATTGATAAAAATTTAATTGTTATTAATCCGGAAGTCAAAAATAAAAAAGATCTTTTTGAAAAGATAGTGAATCACGTATACAATCATGACTACATTTTGAACCAAAAAGCATTCTTAAAAGCTTTGATTGCACGTGAAGAGATGTCAAATACAGAATTGATTAAAGGAGTTGCTCTTCCTCATGCAAAAGGAGATTTTGTAGAAAAATTATTTTTAAGTATCCTTATATTTTCAAACGGAATAGATTACAATAATCTTGAAATGGGACCAGCGAAAATTATTTTTTTCCTTGGGTGTCCAAATCAGCAAAATAAAGAATATTTACAACTTCTCGCAAAATCTTCACGCTTATTGAAAAACGATAAATTTAGAGAAAATCTTATAAAAGCTCAATCAAAAGATGAGATCATCAATTTATTAGAAAGTTATTATGAAGAGGATAATGAAGAGATAGAAAAGCGACATTATCTTATGATCTTAACCTTAAATAAAAAAAACAACTCAATAGATGTTCTTAATTCGTTTGTTGAAGCCGGAATCACAAATTCATCAATTGTTGATGCTCAATCAATGGCAAAAAAATTAGCTTATGAGTTGCCGGTTTTTGCTGGTTTGAGTTATATGGCACATGGAAAATCTAAAGAATCTCAACTGTATTTTAGTTACATCCGCGAAAAGAATGATGCAAAGAAACTTCAGAGAATTTTACGAGAAAGTGGAATTGATTTAGATAAACAAGGTGTGGGATTTATCCAAATAATTTCAATTGATTCTATACTTGGAAATCCTGAAGAAGATATTGATTTGTAAAATTGTCTTGACTTGAAATGGAACACTTTTTTTCTATTGTAAAAATATTTGCTTTCTAAGGAGAAAAAAATATAAGGTATTAGTTAATATTGCTTTATTAAATATTTAGTGTTTGTTATTTAATCAAATATTGGTAAATGATTAGTAAAAGAATCTAATATTAAATTATGTCTAAAAGGAGGAATTATGAAATTATTTAAGATTATGGCTGTTATTGGGGTGGTAATATTCTTACTTACCGGATGTGGAAAACCCGATCCGTCAAATGATGTAGAAAAAGTCTATTATCCTGATTGGTGGGATTTGCAAGGTGATCCAAGTTATGTACAAACTTATGGTATTGGTGAAAAAGTGAGTGAAAATTCTTCTTATGATGCCGCTCAATCAAATGCAATGCTGGCTGCTGCTCAGTACGTAGAATCACATGTAAAAGGTATGGTAAAAAATTATGAAGAAGAAGTTGGAGTTGATAATCCAACCGTTACAGCTCTCACAAGTAAAGTTGTAAAAAACGTATCTAACGCAACCTTTACAAAAGTAATGGTTACAAAACGAGAAGTTACAATTATCAAAGACGATAACGGTACAAAAAAATATAAAACTTATGTTCGAGTAAGTATTCCTAAGGATACTGTTAATGAGAACTTAGTGAATCAAATCAAAAAAGAAGAAGCTTTGTATAATTCTTTTAAAGCATCTCAAGCTTTTAAAGAATTGGAACATGAATTAAACCAATAATTTAGATCGAACCTTCTATTTGAAACCGGTACTCTGTGCCGGTTTTTTTGTTTTATTGATAAATATTATCTACAATAGAGACTGTTCAACTGCACTCTCACTATTAATCATTCTTTATAGTTTTTCTTACAA
>JAIORE010000173.1 GCA_021108315.1 Candidatus Cloacimonadota bacterium | reverse complement strand
ATTCAAGATAATTATGATTAAAGAGTATCAATTCATCTGCGAACATCTATAGTCCGTGAAAGTCAGTGGCTAAATACTATAAAATATTTGACATTAAAAGGTGTCATTTGGGCTTTGGTAAAGTAATGATAAAATATTAATGAGGAAATTATGAATATAAAAAAAGATTTGGAAATGATAAAAAAAGGAGTAGAAGAGATTATTTCAGAAGAGGAATTGATAAAAAAACTCAAACATTCAGAAGAAACAGGGAAACCACTTCGTATAAAATATGGGATTGATCCCACCGGAGCAGATGTTCATATCGGACATTTGGTTCCAATTCGCAAAATGAGAGAGTTTCAGGACTTAGGTCATACAGGTGTGATCATTATCGGAGATTTCACAGCTCAAATCGGTGATCCTACCGGAAAAGATGAATCTCGTCCACCGCTTACAAAAGAAGATGTAAAGAAAAATGCCGAAAAATATATGGATCAATTATTTGCGATCCTTGATAAAGAAAAAACAGAAGTGCGTTGGCAAACCGAGTGGTTTGGAAATATGACGATGGCAGATGTTTTGAAACTTATGGGAAAATTCACTTTAGCTCAATTTATGGCTCATGATACCTTCCGCAGTCGTTATGAAAATGGACTTCCTTTGGGAATGCACGAGATGATGTATCCGATTTTGCAAGCTTATGATTCTGTAGCAATAGAAGCTGATGTAGAACTTGGAGCAACTGAACAGAAATTTAATATTCTTGCCGGAAGAGATATGCAAAGATATTTTAATATGAAACAGCAAGTAGCAATTCTTTCTCCAATTTTGATGGGAACCGATGGAAAAGAAAAGATGAGCAAAAGCCTGAATAATTATATAGCGGTTTTTGATACTCCCCAAGATAAATACGGAAAAACAATGTCAATTCCAGACGAACTGATTATAAATTATTTTAATTATGCTACCAAAATTTCACCTGATGAAATTAGAAAAATTTCTCAGCAATTAGAAGAAGGAAAGATAAATCCAAAAGTAATAAAGCAAAAGCTCGCTCGGGAAATTGTAGCTCTCTATCATGGAGAAGAAGAAGCTCAAAAAGCGGAAACGGAATTTAATCAAATATTTGCAAAGAAACTGATTCCAGATGATATGCCGGAATATATTCTCGGTGATAAAACCAAGCTTTTGGATATTTTGGTAGATAGCAAAATATGTGCTTCCGGTGGTGAAGCAAGAAGAATGTTCAAGCAGAATGCCGTGAGTATTGATGGAGAAAAAGTAAAAGAGATGTTTATTGAAATTCAAGAAGAATGTATTGTAAAAGTTGGCAAAAGAAGATTTTTGAAGATAGTGAAAAATTGAAAGCTAAAAGCATCATCTTGTTCCTCCCGAAAGCATTCGGGATTTGGGAATACAATAACTTGAGAAGCCCCTGCTTCTTTTGTTTCGCTAAATAGGGCTTAGCCTTTTAGTTCATTCCCAAGCAGGAGCTTGGGAACGAGTTCAAAAATAAAATTTAAGAGGGAAAAATGGAATATATTTTTTTAGTACCGATAATATTAATGAGTATCATCATTCATGAAGTAAGCCATGGATATGCAGCCTATTTACTTGGTGATGATACAGCTTACCGTACCGGACGATTGAGCTTTAACCCAATAAAGCATATAGACAAATTCGGAACAATTTTTTTACCGTTAATACTTTTGCTTGTTACACGCGGTGGACTTGCTTTTGGATATGCAAAACCAGTTCCGATTAATCCTCACAATTTCAAAGATTTCAAAAAAGATACTGCTTTAACTGCTGCTGCCGGACCAGCTTCCAATTTCATTATTGCCATAATATTTTCTATAATATTTAGATTCATTATGAGCAGAATTGACCCGTATGGTGCGGTTAGTCAAACAACGATTTTCTTTATTAGACTGATTCAAACAACGATCATGATCAATTTATTATTAGGGTTATTCAACCTGATTCCCTTTCCTCCGCTGGATGGTTCAAAAGTTTTGGGAGCATTTCTTTCTGATGAATTGTATTTCAAATATACAGCCCAAGAACGAAAAGGAATGATGATTTTTATGACTATAATGTTAGTTTCATACGTTTTCAAATTAAATATTATTGGAACTATTATATTTCCACCTCTGAAGTTTATAATGAAAATATTAACAGGAATTTAAAGGAGAATAAACATGACAATTAAACAGATTAAAAAACTTATTGAAGAAAAAGAATTAAAATCTATTGATCTGAAATATTCTGATCTGATGGGAAACTGGTATCATATCTCTTTTCCAGTGAGAAGATTGGATTATGTTGCAAAAAATGGAATTCCGTTTGATGGTTCCAGTATTCCGGGTATGAAATCTGTGGAAGCTGGTGATATGGTATTAATCCCTGATTTGAGTACAGCAATTATTGATCCTTTTACCGAGTTTCCTACATTGAGAATGCTTTCTTATATTTGTGATGCAGATACCAGAATTGGAGTAAAAAAAGATCCCAGAAGTTTGGCAAAAAGAGCTCAAAATTTTTTGGAAGCTTCAGGAATTGCTGATGAATCTCAATGGATTCCGGAATTTGAATTTTACCTTTTCAATGAAGCTGAGATTTATAATGGGAATTTTGCTGCCGGTTATAAATTTACTTCTGCTGAAAATAAAATTGATTTACCATTTGGCTATAAAGATATTGATGGAACTGCTGTTGCAAACCGTAAAGGATATCATATTGATGTTCCGTTTGATAAATATGCTCATGTGCGTGAAGAGATGGTAGAACTTATTGAAAATATTGAATGTCCGATTCGTTATCATCACCATGAAGTTGGGCTTTCCGGGCAACAGGAGATTGAAACTGAATTAGTAGAATTTCAATTGATTACAGATAAGATGATGTATATCAAAGACATCATTCACAATACTGCTCTAAAAAACAATTTGACTGCCACATTTATGCCTAAACCACTTTATGATGAACCTGGAAATGGAATGCATTTTCATATTCAATTGCTCAAAAATGGAGAAAATATTTTCTTCAAAAAAGGAAATTACGCAGATCTATCAGACGAAGCATTATATTTTATCGGAGGTATTCTCAAACACGGAAGATCATTGACTGCCTTTACAAACCCCAGTACAAATTCTTTCAAAAGATTACTTCCCGGTTTTGAAGCTCCGGTAAATCTATTCTTTGGGTTAGCAAATCGTAGTGCAGCTATAAGAATTCCAAAATATGCTACTTCAAAAGAAAAAAAGCGAATAGAATTTAGAACCGGTGATGGAACCTGTAATTATTATCTTGCAATGAGTGCATTGATTATGGCTGGTTTGGATGGTATAAAAAATAAAATAATGCCAACTCCAGAAAATGGTTACGGTCCTTTTGACGATAATGTTTTTAAATGGTCGGATGAACAACAAGAAAAATTGCATTCGATTCCTACATCATTAGAAGAAGCTTTGCAAGCTCTGGAAGAAGATCATGATTACTTACTTGCTGGTGGTGTTTTTAATAAAGAACTTATAGATAGCTGGATTGTTGAAAAAATGAAAGAGGTGGTTGCAGTTCGAAATCGTCCACATCCATTTGAGATGAATCTTTATTATAATTTGTAATATTTTGCCGTTGATTTTCGTGGATAAAGGATGAATATTCACCGCAAAGACGCTAAGACGCAAAGGGAAAAAGTTAAGGAAGTATTGATATGAATATTGTTGAAGAGAAGTTATCTCAAGTTATTGCAATTTGTAATACTCATTATGTAAAAAGTATTTCGCTATTTGGTTCAATTTTAACAGATAATTTTGTTCTTAAAAGTGATATTGATTTTTTAATAAAATTTGAGGGTGTAGATTTAACAGAATATTTTGATAATTATTTAGACTTGAAAAATAGATTCGAAAAATTGTTTAATCGTAATATTGATCTGTTGGAAGAACAAACGTTGAGAAATCCATATTTAATTGCTTCAATAGAAAGAAATAGGAAATTATTATGGAAGAAAGGATAAAGAAATGGTTGTTTGATGTAAAATTATCAATTGATGAAATTGAATCATATTTTACGGATCAGCCAAAGAATTTTTTTGAATATCAAAAGAATGTAATGCTAAAAAGAGCGATTGAAAGAAATCTGGAAATTATTGGTGAAGCTGTAAATCGAATTTTAAAAACTAATTCTGAAATTGAAATCAAGAATGCAAAAACAATTATTGGGTTACGAAATTTTATTATACATTCTTATGATAGAATCTCTGATGAAAATATTTGGGGAATTATTACCAAGCATTTACCAATATTAAAAGAGAATATCAATAAATTACTTTCATAGAAATATTTTTTTACAATCATAAAATCACCGTTTCGTAAAAAGTGCTTAAGTTTTCAGTTTGATATTTTTATGTTATATGGTATCATTTGTAACTAATTTCAATTTCAAACACTCTAAACTTTCTATACTGGGCTCAATCGCTTCTGGGATTTTAATAATTTCCTTAACAGAATTCAAATCTTTGAGACCGCTTCCTGTAAGCAATACTACATTTTTAGATTTCTCTTCAATTCTACCAAGTTCATTATATTTAATCAATCCGGCAAAGGCAGTAGCAGCAGCAGGTTCAGAGAATAAACCGGTATTTTCACTTAAAATTTTTGAAGCCTTGATAATCTCTTCATCGCTAACTGTAATTCCTTCACCATTGTATTCATCTATAAACTTTTTCGTCATCCAATAATTTCGAGGAATATCCACAGCAATAGAATCTGCAATTGTAGTACTTGGTTTTGAAACAAACTTATCACTATGTAAATTTCGGACAATATTATCACTTTTTTCTGATTGAACAGCAATTATTGTGGGCATTTTTTCAATAAGCTTAAGTTTGAGAAGATCTTCAAATCCTTTATAAACTCCGGAAATTATACATCCGTCTCCTACAGGCACAAATATTCTATCCGGTAATTGTCTTTTCATTTGTTGAAAGATTTCAAAAGAAACGATTTTTTTCCCTTCAATGGTAAAAGGATTGTAAGCAGTATTGCGATTGTACCAACCGAATTTTTTGGTAGCTTCGATACTCAAATCAAAAGCATCATCATAAGTACCATTTACCGGAATAATTTTCGCACCGTACATACAAATTTGAGTTAATTTTGCTTTGGGAGCAGATTTTGGTAAAAATATTATTGCTTCTTGATCTTGAGATGCACAAATACCAGCTAAAGATGATCCTGCATTTCCTGTGGAAGCTGCCACGATTGTTTTTATTCCCTTTTCTTTTGCCACTGCACAAACAACATCAGAAGCTCTATCTTTATATGAGAAAGTAGGATTTTGAGAATCATCTTTTAGTAGAATGGTGAAAACTTTTTGATCTTTTAACTCAAATTGAAACTTAGTAGATTTCAGTTCATAAAGCGGTGTTTTCCCAACTTTGAGCCACGAGAGACTACGTTCGGAGTTTATGGGAAGAAGGTCTCTAAAATCTTTTTCTTTTATCTTATCAAAAAATTTCTGTTTCTTGTATTTACTTTTAATCTTTTTGTAATAATAAAGAGTTTTCAAAACTCCTTTGGGTGGCTGATCTGGAGTATTTTCTACTTCGCATTTCGGACAAAGATAGGTTACTTCATCATTCGAATATTTTTTCCCACAGGTCGTACATTCAAAATAATATTTATCTTCCATTTTTCCTCAATATTTTCTGCCACTGACTTTCAGGACTTATTTAGAAATTAACAACTATTGAACTAAGAAAACATAGAAAAAAAACAATTTCCTTTATTATTCACTATTAGTTATTCATTAATTATTTTCTTCTAATTAATCTGCGAAAATCAGCGGCTAAAATACTCTTTTATTCGTATTCTTTCAACAAACCTGTTCGTACATTGAATTCCATGATCTTTTTATCCCAATCATCAACTTTTTGGTATTCTTTTTCCCAATAATTTTTATCATACCATTGAGCATTCAGTTCTTCTACGGTTTTACCTTGTTGTTCTATCCAAGTAAAATATTTTAGATTGTGCATTCTTTTCTTATCATAATAGGTAAGTTCGATCATATTATCGGTTTTCAGTCCAAGAAGATCAGCTTCATAAACAACAGCTGCTTTTTCATGAGTGAATTCACCAAAACGTTTTCTTTCCTCAATTATACGTGTTTGATACATTTCCATAGAATCTGTAGCAACTGTAAAAACGACATCATTTTCATTCATTTCATAGTATTTTGCCATTTTAATTGCACCCATAATATTAGCAATAGAAGAAATTCCTAAGAGATCAAGTTTTTCTATTAATTCAGGATCAACACCTTTTTCTACTAAATACTTTTTCCCTTCCGGTTCATTAAATAAACGCATGATGTGCATATTCGGTTCATCATCAATTCCGGCAACCATATCCATATTTTTCATATTATGAATCCAGGGAACATGCTTATCCCCAATTCCTTCGATTCTGTGTCCACCATATCCATTATAAAGTAAAGTCGGACACTGCAGAGCTTCACCTGCGCAAACTTTTACCAACGGATATTTTTTTCGCAGATAATCCGTGCAACCCAAAGTTCCGGCTGAACCTTGAGTTAAAAATACAGAATGAAATTTTTGTCCTTCCTTTTTATTTGCCAGAAAAACTTCTTCCATTGCTGGACCAGTTACTGCATAATGCCAAAGTGCATTTCCAATTTCACTGAATTGATTCAAGTTTACAATATCTTCTCCACGTTCTGCTTTTAGTACCTTTACTTTATCGTAGATTTCTTTCACATTACTTTCACAACCGGGAGTTGCAAACACTTCTGCTCCAACTTTGTGTAACCAGTCAAATCTTTCCTGGCTCATCTCTTCCGGCAAAACTGCAATGGAATCACATCCTAAAAGGTATGAATCGTAAGCTCCTCCTCGGCAATAATTTCCAGTAGAAGGCCAAAGTGCTTTTTGAGTAGTTGGATCAAAATTTCCTGATATCAGTTTTTCGATCAGAGGACCATAAGTAGCCCCTACTTTATGTGATCCGGTAGGGAAAAATTTACCTATCAAAACAAAAATGCGAGCTTTTGCTCCTGATAGTTCTTTAGGAATTTCTATATAATTGACTCCTCCAAATTCACCTCCGAATTTTTTAGGTTCGTTTTTCCAAGTTATTCGGAAAAGATTCAATGAATTTAAATCCCACAGACCAATATTTTTTAATTTTGCTCTGAGTTTTTTGGGTATAACATTTGGGTCTCTCATCTGTTTGTAGGTTGGAAGGATGATGTGCTTTTCTTGACAACGTTTAATTGTATTTTCTAATATTTTTTCTTTGGGTTTCATAAATTCTCCTTTTTTGCAACTTTCTTATTTCACTATAATTGTTCCAGTTTTACCTGCTAAGGCATCTACTGCACAAGCTAAGGATGTAATTATAGATTGTTTACCACCAGCTTTAACAAACCTAATGGCAGCCGTGACTTTGGGTCCCATACTGCCTGCAAGGAAATGTCCTTCAGCAAGATATTTTTCAGCTTCTGATACTGTAATTTTTCCTAAAGATTTTTCTTCTGGCTTACCAAAATTTATGCAAGCATTTTCCACATCGGTTAATATCAAATAAATATCAGCATTCACGGATAAAGCAAGTTTATTACCTGCTTTATCCTTATCAATCACAGCTTCCAAACCGATCAGAGTTCCATCAGCTTTTTGCATAACAGGAACGCCACCACCTCCAGACGCAATCACAATCGCATGAGCGTCAATCAATGCTTGAATACATTCAGTTTCAACTATTTTGTATGGTTCAGGAGAGGGAACAACCCTTCGCCAAGTTTTTTCACCTTTTGGCTTAACTTTTTTTACAATATAGCCTTTAGTTTCTTTTAAGTTAAGAGCTTCTTCTTCAGTATAAAAAGGACCTACAGGTTTACTAGGGTTATCAAAATCGGGGTCATCTTCTTTTACTAAAACTTGAGTTATAAGTGTTGCAATCGGTATATTTTTTTTCTTTCTCATAAAATAATTTTGTAAAATATTTTGGAACATATAACCGATCTGACCTTGAGTCATAGCTCCCACAATATCCATTGGTTGGGGTGCTACAAGATCTTTTGCTTCTTCTTGTTGAATCAATAAACTCCCAGCTTGTGGTCCATTACCATGAGTTATAATCAGTTTATAATTCAATTCATTCATTTTCACAAGTTGTTCACAGGTTATTGCTACATTTCTCCTTTGATTTTCAACAGTTCCTTTTTCTTTAGCTTGTTTGATCGCATTCCCGCCCAGAGCGATCACTACTAGTGTTTTTTCTGACATTTATTTTCTCCTTCTTTATAATTTTATCAAAATCTCATTACGAAGTTTGTCTTCGTAAGACATATTCATTTTGTAAAATCTCGAGTCGAGTTTTGCACAATAGTTAACTTTGTTTAGTAATGGATGTCATAGGTTTTGAAAAAGTTAAATGTAACATTTACAAAACCTGACTCGGGATTATTAATATTTCCCTAACAATTTTTGTTATCAAATTGGTTCGGGAAACATCTAATCTATTTGATTTCTATTCAGTTGAATGACTCTTTTTTTTGTGTAAATTTGAGTTAATTTGTGGTTTCATCTTTTTCTTTCTTAGATATCTACTTTTAATCCTGCAATCGTCATTGCCATGATCGCTTTTTGAGTATGAAGTCTATTTTCCGCAATATCCACAATGATAGAATTTGCTCCGCTGGCAACTTCGTCTGTAACTTCTTTACCGCGATCTACTGGCATCGGATGAATGTAAAGGGCATTATTCGTACGATTCATTCTTTCCTGATCGCAGATCCAATCGGTCATTTTGCTAGCTCTGGCAATTTCAGCTTCTTTTCCTATCTGGTAAAAATCTGGTCCGAACCAGTTTCTGGAATAAACAAATTCTACATCTTTTGTATATCCTTCATAAGAATCATTAATGATTTCAAATTTGGTTCCGTTTGCTTCACAATTTGCTTTTACTTTAGCAATTTCCTCTTCGGGAAGATCATAGCCTTTTGGAAAAGCAAGTTTCACATTCATACCTAATCTGGAAGTGATTAATAAATTTTCATGAACCGAGCAATATGAACGAGCTAAATCTCCGTGAGCCCAAGTCATCAAAATCGTTTTCCCTTTTAGATCACCTTTATGCTCCTGCATTCCCATCACATCTGATAACCCTTGGCAAGGATGATATTTATCATCAGCCATATTTATGATCGGTACATCCATCCATTTGGCATATTCACGCAAAAGTGCATTTCCATCACCATAATTTTCCACAGAAGTTTCCAGAATTCTAATTCCCATTCCACAAGCATATCTCGCTAATACTTTGGCAGCATCTTCAATGGTTTCTCCAGCTTGAACTTCAACACCACCACTTGTTTTTTTCAATCTCATCGTTTTAGGTTCCAAAAATTGAGCATGTCCACCTAATTCAGTCGAAGCGGATTCAAATGAAATTCTCGTTCTAAGGGAGGGATTAAAAAAGAACATGAGAAATGTTCTATCTTTGATTAATTGGTTATAATCGTTTCCATATCTGTCTGCTTTCATCTCTTTTGCTAATTTCAAAATCGCATTAATCTCGTCCACAGAAAGCTTCTGAGTACAGATTACATCTTTTCCTTTCATATCTACTAACATATTTTCTCCTTATTTTTTTTCTTCTTTTAAACCTTGAAAAGGTTTAAAAGAATTTTCTCCTTGCTAAACCTTTTCAATGGTTTTATCTCTATCGTTCTTTTCTCCTTGTAATCATTTATTTTGTTTCAACCATTGAAAATGCTAACACCTAAGAATTCCTCTGGTAGAAGCCATTTTCAAGGTTTTCGTAGGCAAGTCTCTACAATCTACCACCCATCAGAAGAGCCATAATCGCTTTTTGTGCATGTAATCTGTTTTCTGCTTCATCATACACTACGCTTTGTGGTCCGTCTATTACAGCATCCGTAACTTCCATTCCTCTATCAGCAGGAAGACAGTGCATATATATTCCGTTTTTATCAATGAGTTTCATCTTATTTTCATCACAAATCCAGTGCTTGTTTCTTTCAAAAAGATCTTTCATTCCTGCAAGATTTTCTTCTTTTATTTTTTTACCGTTTTCATCAGCATGAGCAAAATAATCAAGAGCTCCCCAAGATTTAGGATAAACTACATGCGCATTTTCGAATGCTGCTTCCATATCATCTGTTTCTTCAAAAGTTGAGCCATTTTGAGCTGCATAATCTTCACACTGTTTAGTGATTTTTGGATCAAGTTCAAATCCTTTTGGTCTAGCTAATACAACATCCATTCCTAATAATGAAGGAGCCAGAGCAAGACTTTGCGGAACTGCAAATGGTTTTGAGGTAGAACCGGAATATGCCCAGCTTATCACGAATTTTTTCTTTTTGAAATCTCCGAATTTTTCTTTGATAGTAAGCATATCGGCTAAAGCTTGACATGGATGATAGATATCGCACTCCATATTGATGATTGGAATATCTGAATAATGAGCAAATTCCTTCATAGTTTCATGAGCAAATCCGTAAATCCACTGTGATGGTTTTCCATACATACGAATTGCGAGTGCATCACCAGTTCTGCTGAGTACTTGAGCTACATCACAAATTCTTTCTGTTTTGTAAGGGATTTCATACCCTTTTCGAGCTGGAGTGTAAGTTTTTCCCGGCTCCAAATCTACATGAAAACCACCTAATTGCTGAATACCGGCTGCAAATGTACTTCTGGTTCTTAATGAACTATTAAAGAACATAGTATAGAGAGTTTTTCCTCTCAAAATATGTGAAGTGTCTTCATTCAAAGCATAACGAGTTTTTAATTCTTCTGCCAATCTTAACAATGTTTCCCATTCTTCTTTCGTATAATCAATTTCTGGACTAAGCCAGTCCCTTCCTAAAAATTTATTTGAACGCATAATTTTCTCCTTTTTTATATTTTCATGATTCAATTAATTTGTTTTTAACCAAGATAATTCATTAGAATTTTGTAGAAGCATCAAATCTCTACAGAAAATCCATATTTAATGATTTATAAAGGTTTAATGTTTGAGATATTTATAATGTGTCTAAAAAAATAACTTAAAAAATTATCTATTAGATAACTATAAACTGCAAATGAAAACAATAATTTATAGTGGTTTGTTATTAGAAATTGTTATAAAAGATACAGGATAATCTACGCATTTTATAAATGCGAAGAATCATAACATCAATAGATACTACAATTTTCATATCCTTTTCTCCTATATTTTTTTAGTGTGGGCAACTTCTTTGTATCTATTAATTTATGTCAAATAAGTTTTATTATTTTTTGCTGAATCGTAATTAGCATCCATAAAATTCAATATCTTTATTTTCCATTTTTAAATCGGATAACAATTTATAGAGATTAGTAATTCTATTTGGAATGGAAATTCTCTTCTTTTTATCTTTAATTTTGAAATGAAAATGCATTGTGCTTCCACTGATACTGGTTTTAATATTGATCATTTCCTGTATATGATAAGTTTTTTTGGAAAACATAGATTTGAAACTA
This sequence comes from Candidatus Cloacimonadota bacterium, assembly GCA_021108315.1. Lineage (GTDB taxonomy): Bacteria > Cloacimonadota > Cloacimonadia > Cloacimonadales > TCS61 > JAIORE01. The sequence continues at coordinate 21,046 of JAIORE010000173.1, read as the reverse complement.
ATGAGATCATTATCTATGAATATTTTGAAAGGAGTAATCAAAATCAAGAAAATTACACTAACTAAGCTTAAAAAAACTACTCCGATTATAATATTAAAATAAAAATCTCCAGTTTTGATAAAAATTATTGCTGTAAATACAAAAAGAAAAACCAAATAAAAACAGATTAATAAATGATAAATTATCGTTGATTTTTCTACTTGATAAGTTATTAAAGCATTGTTCATAATTCCCCCTTTTTCAAACAATACAAACTAAGTTTTTTTCAAATTATAATTTTTTCTTAATATTAACATCAAGCATTCCCAAAAAAACTTGGGATCGAGACGTAGTATTTTTTTCAAAATCTTTATTTTTTATCTGTTTTTGATCCTCGAAAATCAGAGGTTCAAAATCTTTATTTATCTCCTATAGTAAGTAAATAAGAGTGCTTCTGAAATACAGTCCAGATCAACGAAGTAATTTTCTCAAAATCAGGTATTGCTTTTATATCTTTTTCTGAGAATATTTCTTCATTACTGATAAATTTAATTACAAAAATATCCTTATCATAGCGGATTTTAAACTCAGGTTGACGTTGGTTATTGATGAGTAAAAATCCTTCATTTTCATTATCTTCAAAATCTTCTTCTGTCCAGAAAAGTATGAATTTATCTTTGTAAGGATATCCATCGTATGGACAGAAAATTGAGCAATTCCCACATTCATTACACATTCCGTCAATATGAATTATCTGGTTCGCATCATTAAAAAGATCATTGGAAATATTTATGGCGATATTTGCTCTATTTGGGCACACTTCCGTACAAATATTACAAACAATATTGCACTCCAAACAACGATTTGATTCATTTTGAGAATAATCAGCTAATTCCTTATCAAAAGCCTTTATGATTAAGGACTTCTTATCTAAAATTTTTGAAGTTTGTTTTATTTTGTCAAGTTCAATTTCAGGAATAAATTTGGATTCATAATCAGCAATACTTTCTTTTTTGAAAATAGCTTTTGTTATTTTTGTAGCATCAGCAATTGCTTCTACCACAGTTGCTGGACCACGATAAGCATCTCCCATCACAAATACATTCTCAATATTAGTTTCCAAACTATTTGTATCTGTTTTTATATTACCTTTATCTGAAATCTCAATTCCATTTTTCTTGAGAATATCATAATCAACCAGTTCTCCAATAGCAGTGATCACTGTATCTATCTTGATTTCTTCGAATTCATCAAAGATAGGAATTGGTGATCTTCGACCGGAAGCATCAGACTGACCAAGCTTCATTTTTTGACATTTCAGAATTCCATCAGTAAATTCAACAGGTAATAAAAGGTCTTTGAAAATAATTCCATCGTGCAAAGCTTCTTCATATTCTTCTCTATCTGCTGGCATTTCGTTTTGAGTTCGGCGATAGATAATATGAACTTTTTCCACTCCCTTTGTGCACTTAGCAGCTCTGGCTCCATCCATTGCAGAGTTTCCACCACCAATTACTGCTACATTTTTTCCTAATTTTTGGCTTTCAGAATCTATCTTATAATTTTGTAGAAATTTGATAGCATTTAAAACAGTTCCATCATTTTTTTCTAGATGAAGTTCACGAGATTTCCAAGCTCCAATTCCCAATAAAATATATTTGTAATCGTGGTTTTTCAAAATTTCAACTGAGAAGTTTTCATCAACTCCAAGTTCAAATTTTACTCCAGCCTTTTTAATAAGTTCAATATCGTTTTCTATAGCCCAATCTGGAATTCTGAAGTTAGGAATTCCGTGTTTCACCATTCCTCCCGGTTTATCAGCTTTATCGTAAATCGTGACATCAAATCCTTCTCTAAGTAAAAAATAAGCAGAAGAAAGTCCGGCAGCTCCAGCTCCAATTATTGCCACTTTTATATGATTTTTTTCAACTTCGTTGTTAAATTTCCTATAAAATTCTTCAAAACCATTTTCAGCTGCAATTCGTTTCATATCCCGAATCATAACTGATTCTTCATAATCAATACGAGTGCATTTGAGTTGGCAATTATGATCACAAATAAAACCGGTAATAAAAGGTAATGGATTCTTTGCAGTGATTATTCCTAAAGCTTCTACATATTTTTCTTCGTTCACAAAACGAATATATTCAGGAATATCTTGATTAATTGGGCATCCATTAGAGCAAGGAGCGATAAAGCAATCAAGTTGAGGGAGCTCTTGTTTCAACTTTCTTGATTCAATATAACGCGCTTCTTTTTGATGATTGAAATCGTCTATTGCACCTTTAGCTAATTTTGCTAGTTTCTCCATATCGATTTTTTTAGGTATGAATAGATGATTTTCTAAAATACCTGCTAATTGATTAAAACGTTGGTAACCTCCAGGCTTCAAGAGAGTTGTGGCAACTGTGATGGGTTGAATTCCAGTTTCAAAAATAGCTTTAATGTTGAAATTATCAGCACCACCAGAATAAGAAATTTTCAATAAACCATCAAAATCTTTTGATAATTTATCTGCAAGATTTATTGTAAGCGGATATAAGGCTCTACCAGACATATACATCTCTTCCCCTGGAAGTTCTTTACGAGTAATTTTCACAGGGAGTGTATTAGAGAGTTTCACACCAAAAATCTGACCATTCTCTTCAGCAAATGTAACTAAATTTTTTACCATTTCTATCGCCGGAACATATTGCAGATCGTGCGTAAAAGATGCTTCTTTTAGCTCAATATAGTCAAAGCCCATTTGAGCAAAAGCAGATCGAACAAATTCAAAACCTAATAACGTGGGATTAAGTTTCACATAAGTATTTAGTTTTTTTTCTTTGATAAGATATTTACAGATGGAATCTATCTCTTCGGGAGGACAACCGTGCATTGTGGAAAGAGTTATGGAATTACAAATATTGGGAGAAATGCCATCAATAAAATCATTGATTGTACTCAAAATATCATTTTTTTCCGAAATATCAGATAGAATACCGTTTTCAAGTTCATCTTTTAAAATTGTTTTACAACTGTTGAAAAAATCGTTATTTGAAGCATTTTTCAAACCTTCGATGAAATCATTTACTTTTTCAGTTTTGATTCCGGCGAGATCATAACCAACACTCATATTAAAAACAAAAGAACGAGTATCAAAAAGTGATAAATTAAATATTTTTTGAAAAATATGAAGAATAAACCAAGATTTTACATATTCTTCGTAAGCACCTTCGATGCTGAGTTCTGTAGACCATTCTGTGTTGTAACCTTCGTCTCTTGCCAAAATACAAGGTTTGGGAAATTCCAAACAGTCTAATTTCTGTACTGTTTTCAGTTCAAAAAAACGTGCTCCAGTAAGATAAGATGCGATAATATTTTGGGCAAGCTGAGTGTGAGGACCGGCAGCCGGACCAACCGGAGTTTCACAAACATCTCCAAAAATCTCTATATGATCTTCATTTCTTTTTTGGAAAAACTTCGTTTCCGGAATACCAAAAATTGTTTTATCTTGTTCATATTCCTCAAAAATCCAATGTATTAAATTTCGAAATGGTATTAACCGCATTTTATCACTCATAAATTTCTCCTGTTTTTGTTTCTTTTCCTTTTTATAAGAACACCGTGAACGGCGTAATACTTTTTTTATTATTACTGTTCCACACCTGAAGGTGTGGGTTATTAATGTGTTTTCTTAACCCCATCTCCAACCTTTCTCCCTTCCCATTTGTAATGGGAAGGGAGGAGTTAGAGGGGTTATCTTTCTTTTTAAAAATATTTCCTATTTAATTTCTCTTTTTAAGTAATGCCAAATCCAAGATGTATTTACAAGTTCCCAGCCGACTTTGCCATATTCATTCAATATTTTTGATGTTCTTAATCCACCACCTAAAATGGAAATACATTTGTATTCAAATTTTTTCATTGTTTCCTCCAAGTGTATCACAAACAATCTTGTTTGTGTCACAGCTCAAAAAGGATTGTTTGAGTTACTATCTAAATCTCCAAAAATCTATCAAACATTTTTTTGGAAATTTCTATAGCATTATTAATTAAATCATTATATTTATCTGTAGTTTTCAGTTTATAATCATCTAATAGTACTTTATCATTTTTAATCACCCATTGAGCTTGAGATTCTGTAATTCCAAAAATAAAAAGTCCTAAGAAAGTATCAGTATTAAGTGGAGTTGCAGGTTCATAATCAAATATGGCAATATCTGCATTTTCATTTTCCAGAACTCCGAGAGGTAATCCAAAAGCTTTTTTCAAACGATAAGAATTCATAAACAATTCATGCATTTCAGGAAAACCAATATCCGGTGTTTTATTCAAATATTTGGTAAAAATATATGAATTTTTGTAAGCTTTCATAATATTTGAAGTCATTCCATCAGTTCCTACTGTAACTTTTAGATCAGAATTAATCAAATCAGAAATATTGGCGACATTTAAGGCATTATTAAGATTTGAATCTATCGTCTGAGCGATAAAGATATTTTTTTCTTTCAAAATTTCAATTTCTTTTTCAGAAATATTGCTACAATGTACCATTAGAGAATTATCTCTCAGCAATCCAAAATCATCCAAGCGTTCAATAATTGATTTCCCATATTTTTCTTGGGATTGGATTTCATCAATATTACCTTCTGCAATATGAACGTGAATTGGAAATTTTTCAGACTTATCAGATATCTTTTTCAGGCTTTCATTGCTCAGAGTAAAAGCAGCGTGCAAGCCAATCATTCCTTTCACATCGCTGTTTTTATTTTGTTTTGCGAAGTTTACATTTTCTTCCAAAGATTCTAAGAAAACATCTTCTCCGTTTCTATCTGACATTTCAAAAGCTATTGAACCGCTTACACCATAATCATCAAAAACCTTTGCCATTGTAGAAAGTGAATTTTTAATGAAACTTGCTGAAATATGATGATCAAATACGGTGGTAACACCATTTTTGAGACAATCTTGCATTACCAGAGCAGTTGATAATATCATATCGTCTTTGAGTAAAGCTCTATCAAGTTTCCACCACAGTTTTGCGAGAGTTCCTTCAAAATCTACAAAAGGTACTTCGGCTGGAATCCCTTTTGATAAACAGGAATAGATGTGATGATGAGCATTTACTAATCCGGGAAAAATTATTTTGTTTTTTGCATTTATTATTTTATCGGATTTATCAAAAGGTTTTTCATAGAAAACTATTCCATCTTTGATAAAAATATTTTTTTCCTCTACTGAAATTGCGTTTTCATTTGGAATTACGACATAACCACCAATTATTTCTAAATTCATTGCTTCTCCCTAAATTACAATTAAGTTTTAATATTTTTTTTATGATTTTTTAAGAGCTACGCCGTTAATCGTTTAGTTAAAATACAAAATAATCGTTGATGTAATTCTTTGTCAAATGGAAATTTAAAACATGCTTGTATCTTTAGTTCTTGACAGTAATTGCTATTTTTCTTTGTTTTTTAGTTTTAAATATTCAATATAAAATATTAAATTTGAAAATTAATTAGAGGTTTTATGAGGAAATTAATACCGAATTTCATTGCTAAGAATTTTTTAGAAGATAAAAAACAAGGTCAGTTCCAAGCTGGAGTAATGTTTATTGATATTTCAGGATTTACATCAATGACAGAAAAATTAATGACTAATGGCAAAGAAGGTGCAGAAATTCTCTCTGATTTGATCAACAAAGTATTTTCACCGGCGATAAAAGAAATCTATAATTATGGTGGTTTTGTTTCAACTTTTGCTGGAGATGCTTTCACGGCAATTTTTAGGTTTAAAAATGCATCGCTTGAAAATATATTAAATTCTTCAATACAAATTCGAGATATTTTCCAGAAAATTGAAATGCAAAGTACAAAATTTGGGGATTTTGAATTATCTGTAAAAATCGGGTTATCTTTTGGTAATGTAACTTGAGGAATAATTACAAATAAACAACAAAACACATATTTTTTCAAAGGAAAAGCACTACAGAAAGCCTATACTATCCAAGAAAAAGCTCAAAGAAATGAAATCATTTTTGACCAAAACATTTTCTCGAAAATTTCTCAACAACAGCAAAATAATTACAGATTTGAAGCGATGTCCGACAACTTATTTCTGCTTCTTTCAGTAAAATCTCTAGAGCAAATCCCGAAACAGAAAAGAATCAATTTCTCGGAAGTACAGAAATGTTTCTCTCCTGATTCTGTATTAGAATTACAAAACAAAGGTGAATTTCGCTATATTATTTCCTGTTTTATATTTTTTAAAGATCAAGAAGGCTGGGAGAAGATAATTTCTAAAATGATCCAAATTTCCAATGAACATGGTGCCTATTTCAATAAGATAGATTTTAGTGAAAAAGGTGGTTATGTTCTAATTATTTTTGGTGCTCCTTTATCTACTGAAAAAATATTTATGAGTTCTGCCCATTTTGCTATAAAAATTCAGAAATTATTTGGTAATAAAATTCGTATTGGATTAACTGGTGGTACAGCATTTACAGGTTTTATCGGAAGCGAACTTCGAGAAGAATATACTGTTCTGGGAATGGTTGTAAATAAATCGGTTAGAATTGTAATGAAAACCGAATGGGGACAGATAGTAATTGATGAAAACATTCAAAAAAAAATTAACAAACATTTTTCAGTAAATAATCTCGGAAATTTCGAATTAAAAGGATTTTCAGAAACTTTTAACTGTTTTGAATTATTAAAGGCTACTTCAAAAAAATTTCAAAACTTTAGCAGTAATCAGTTTGTGGGTAGAGTTTCGGAACTTCAATATCTTCAAAAAAATCTTGATACACTCGAAAAATACAAAAATATCAAAATCATTCATATAGAGGGTGAAGCTGGAATAGGTAAGAGCAGATTGTTATATGAATTTCAAAAAAAATTAGATACGGAAAATTATAATTGGTTTTATATGTCTTGTGGTGAAATAGTTAGAACGAGTTTCAAACCTCTTATATATTTTTTGCATAATTATTTTGATCAGCAAGAAAACGTTGATCAAACAACAAATTTAGCATTGTTCAATAATAAAATTGAGAAGCTTATAAAATCAGATATCAGCGAAGTTTACAAAAAAGAATTGATTCGTTCAAAATCATTTATATCTGCATTATTAGGATTTTTTGAAACAAATTCCTTATTTGAACAGGTAGATGCTTCTGGGAAATTTGATAACACGCTTATAGCTCTTAAAAACATTATTCTTCTGGAATGTTCTTTGAAACCATTGATAATTGAAATTGACGATGCTCATTGGATTGATCGAGATACAATTACTTTTTTAAAATATCTTCTTCAAGATAATCCTGAAATCTCTTTACTTCTCCTGATTTGTAGCAGAATAAAACCTGATGGTTTAAAATTATCTTTAAATTTAGCTCAAATTTCTGAAAATAGGATAATAATAGAAAAATTATCGAAAACTATTACCCAAAGACTTGTAAAAGAAATTTTTAATTGCAATATTATACCTCTGCACACATTAGAGATGATCTATAATATTAGTGACGGGAACCCATTCTATATTGAACAATTTGCTATGTTTCTTTTTGAAAATAAAATTATTGATTCTTCCTACAAAATTAGAAAAACGAAAATTGATATTCCCCAATCAATCAGCTCAATAATTATTGCCAGAGTTGATAAATTGTCTTATGAATTGAAAGAAGTGATAAATACCGCTTCTGTTCTGGGAAGGGAATTTATTATAGAAATATTATCTGCTATGTTAAAAAAAACTTCAATTCAAAAATACCTGAAAGATGGAGAAAATGAAGCAATCTGGGATTCTATAAATGAGATAAAATATATTTTTAAACATGCAATTCTACGTGAAACCGTTTATGAAATGCAATTGAAAAAACAATTGAGAAAACTTCATAAATTGGCTGGTGATACTATTGTTGAAGTTTTTTCTGATGAAATCAGTAATTATTACGGAGAGTTATCATATCATTTTGAAAAAGCAGATGATCAGGAAAAAGCGATTGATTTTTTGGAGAAAGCCGGTGATTTTTCCAGAAAGAATTACAGAAATCATGATGCAATTGACTATTACACGAGAGTACTAAATCTTCTTGAAAAAGATATACTTATCGATGAAATATTCTCAGAGAAAATTGATAAGGAATCACTAAAAACCATCAAAAAAACTATTTCAATTAGAATAGATCTAAGACATGTTTTAAACAATATTGGAAGCTGGGACGAAGCTTTGAAATGTAGCCGGAATAATCTAAATATTGCAGAAAAAACCGGAATTCCTGAATTGATAGCAGAAACAAATTTAGACTTTGCCCAACAATTATATGAGTCTGGTGATTATGAAAAATCTTTGGAGCTATGCGAAGTTGCCCTAAAGCATATTGAAAACCCTTCTACTTCAGATAAATATTATGAGATTTTAAACACACAAGGACAAAATTATATAGATACTGCGAAATATGATGAAGCCTTAAAAGTCTTTCAAAAGGTTTTAGAAATTTCAGAAAAACGAAATAATAAAACAATGATTTCAATTGTTCAAACCAATATGGGAGTAATTTATAGTTTATTGGGAGATTTAAATAACGCCATGAAATTCCTCAAAAATTCTTTAAAAGTAGCAGAGGAATTGAAAGATTTAGTAGGAGTTGCAAAAATTTTGAACGATATTGGCACGGTTTATCAACAATTTCAGGATTTTGAAAATGCCTTGATCTACTTGAATAAAACTATAAAACTTAGTAATGAGATTGGTTACAAGGGAGGTTTAGGAATTGCCTATGGCAATATTGGAGTAATTTACAGGCAACAAGGGAAACAAGAAAAAGCATTAGAATTTTATCATCTTAAACTTCAAATTTCTATAGAATTAGGTGATAAAAAAGGACTTACAATTGTTTATGGAACACTTGGTAACCTATTTTTGGATAAAGGAGATACAAAAAAAGCCATGATGTATCAACAAAGATCTTTAAAATTTGCTGAAGAAACAGATGATCTAAGTTCGGTATCTGTTACTTTAGGGAATATTGGGGAAATTTATGTCAGGGAAAAAGATCTGGAAAAAGGTTTAGAATACTATGAAAGAGCAATTAAAATTGATAAGGAAATTAATTTTTATCATCATCTTTCTTATGTTTATGCTCAAAAAAATCATCTTCTGCTAAAACTGAAACGGTTTTCCGAAGCAAAAAATATGCTTGCCGAGTCGAAAAGTATTGCTTCAAAAGTTGGAGATCAGATGGCAGAATTTGAATTGGATATAAATGAATGTAAAATAAATTTTGAGCTTTCGGAAGACATTCAAGAGAAACAACTTTGGATAGAAAAGCTTTTGGCAAAATTAGCAGACGAAACAGATGATTATAAAATAACTATTTATCATTATGAAATTGCTCTGCTTTCTGCTAAAATTAATAGGTTAGATAGCGAATTGTTAGATAAAGCAATTGATTTGTGTCAGAAACTATATGATAATAATCCTAATGAAGTTCATAAAAAGATGGTTGATGAACTTAAAGAAGTAAAAAAGAATAAATGAGTTCCCCCTAAATTCCTTTCTTGGATTCAGGAAAGGGATTAGGATATTTTTCATGCTTTGCTTTCTATTTCACTTTCAATACAAGATATTTTCAACGCTTATACAAGAAATTTATGATCAAGTTGGTTTATCTCATCTTTTGCAGGTTATGCTTTTACTGCAATTTTCAGATTTAAGGATTATAATTCTAACATGACAAGTTAGAATCCAAAAGGAGGAAATTGGACTAAAAGAAGTTTTTTCTTTGACAAAAATTGTACCAATTTTCTTCTAAAATGTCTTTTTAAAATAAAATATTATGTAAAAGTTTAGGAGTGAACTATGAATAATGTATCAATAATGCCTGCTAATAGTATTGGGAAAAATTTTATTCCAGATGAATTTCTGCAACAAGGAAAAGATGAATATTATTATCGTGATCGCCAAACATTGTGGTCTAAAAAGCAATGGAGAAATTTGCGATCAGATGAAATAGAGAGATTAGTAAAAAATGATAATATTTCTAATAACTGGGATCAAATATTTGTTACCGATCAATTTAATCCTCACCGAATAAAAAACAATGAATTTTTTGGACTTATTCGCATTGGAAATGTGCGTAGTATAATTTTAGAACATCACGAACAAAAGTTACCTGCCGGTATTACAAACAGTGTTATTATATCTTGTGATATCGGTAACGATGTTGCAATTCATAATGTTAGACATCTCTCCCATTATATCATCGGTGATCGGAGCATCTTATTCAATATTGATGAAATGCATACAACCAACCATGCCAAATTCGGAAATGGAATTATCAAAAAAGGTGAAGCTGAAGAAGTTCGAGTGTGGCTTGATATAATGAACGAAACCGGAAGTCGTAAAGTTATTCCTTTTGACGGTATGATAACTGCCGATGCTTATCTTTGGGCAAAATATAGAGATGATATGGAATTGCAAAAAAAACTAAAAGAGATTACCCAAAACAAATTTGATTCTCATAGAGGTTTTTATGGTGTGATCGGCGAACAATGTGTTATTAAAAATTCTCGTATAATTAAAGATGTTAAAATAGGTTCTCATGTTTATATTAAAGGTGCGAACAAATTAAAAAATCTGACAATTAACTCTTCGGAATTTGAACATACTCAAATTGGTGAAGGCGTTGAATTGGTAAATGGTATAATTGGTTATAAATGTCACATTTTCTATGGTTGCAAGGCAATACGCTTTGTAATAGGAGATAATTCTAGCTTAAAATATGGGGCAAGACTTATCAATTCATTTCTTGGTGATAATTCCACTATTTCATGTTGTGAAGTTCTTAATAATCTTATTTTTCCTGCTCATGAACAACATCATAATAATTCATTTCTGGTTGCATCCGTAGTTATGGGACAAAGCAATCTCGCTGCCGGTGCTACAATAGGTTCAAATCATAATAGCAGAGCAAACGATAATGAGATTCAAGCTGGGCGCGGATTCTGGCCCGGATTAACTGCAAGCCTGAAACATTCCAGTAGGTTTGCTTCTTTTATACTTCTATCTAAAGCTGCTTATCCTGCCGAGCTCGATATTCTATTACCTTTTTCACTTCTCAACAATAATCCAGAGAAGAATCAATTGGAGGTTTTACCCGCTTTTTGGTGGTTATACAATATGTATGCTTTGGCTAGAAATTCCTGGAAATTCAAAAGTCGTGATAAACGTAAAAGAAAGATACAAAATGTTGAGTTTGACTATTTAGCACCTGATACGATAGAAGAAATATTTAAAGCCCGTAAATTATTAGAAATTTGGACAGCAAAAGCCGGTATTCGCAAAAAAGGTGAATCTATTGAAAATAAAAATGAGGAACAACTCGCCACAATAGGACGAAAACTATTATCGGAATCCGAAGATGAAATTAATAAGTTGGAAGTTCATGGTGAAAATATGGAAAAATCAAAAAGAAAGGTTGTGATTCTCAAAGTGTTTAAAGCATATCAAGCTTATTCTGATATGTTACATTATTACGCAGTTAACAATCTAATAATATACTTAGAAAATAATCCAAACGCAAATTTTTCGTCATTGATTATAACCCTAAAAAGCAAGCATGAAACAAATTGGGTAAATCTGGGTGGGCAACTTATTTCTCAAAAAGACGTTGAACAACTTCGATCAGATATTGGAACCGGTAAACTTACTACTTGGGAAGAAATTCATGATAGATATGATGCATTATGGGAAAAATATCCACTGGAAAAACAGAAGCATGCCTTTACAACTTTTTGTGAAATAACAGGAACAGATAAACCATCAAATGAACAATGGATGTCAGCCTTAGTCAAGGTAGAAAAAACTCAGGAATATATCAGAGATCAAGTTTATATCACCAGAAAAAAAGATTTTGATAATCCATTTCGTCAAGCAACATACAGAAATTTTGCTGAGATGACTGCTGCAATCGGAACCATAGAAGATAACGGTTTTGTAAAACAAGTACGTCAAGAAACAAAAGATTTTAAAAAATTAATTGATAATGTAAAAAAGAGGAATTGAAAAAAATATAATAATATTAGTTTCATTCACTGAGTTTACTCCAAAAAGGTCTGTTAATGATATATTTTGAAAATATTCTGAAACCGTTAAAACGGTTAGAAATAGCTATCTTCATATTAACCCCCAACTTAAGTTGGGGGTTAATGAAACAGAATAATTTAAAATAACCGTTTTAACGGTTTACAAATATCCCAAAATAGCTTTTTAGAGTAGACTCTTCACTAACAAAATAAATTATATAGGAGAAAAATTATGAATCTGAAAGAAACAAACTATTCAAAGTATGCGTTAGTTCAGGAAATGATGGATACTATCGCTGTTGTGAAAAACTTTAATCAAGCACAGACAAAAGATGTAGCTAAGAAAATTGAATCTATTGGTAAACTTTTACTTACGGGTGAAGGCTCAAGCAGAATATTTCCGGCAAAAAATGCTATACGAAAAGCACTTACCTGGGGACTGGGTATTAACATTTCAACTGACGGTTCTCGCCAATCCGCTCAATATGATCTTTCTAAATTTGCTGTTTTTTGTGCATCAAATTCAGGACGAACCAAAGAGGTAGTATTACTTGCAAAAAAGCTAGCTGAAATAAGTAATAAAAATTCTTTTGCCTTATCAGCAAATAAAGGAACACTTTTGGAAGAAGCATGTAAAGAAACATTTATATTAACTTGCGGTTGGGAAAAAGCAGTTGCTGCTACCAAGAGCGTTGCTGAACAAGCTTTGTTTTATGAATCAATCCTGAGCCACATAAACAGAGAAAATAAGGAAGTAAATTATTCAGAATTAGCACAAAAAATTGAAAAAGCACTTACTATGCCTATTGACAAGAATATAATTGAAACTGCAGCCAAAGCCGGGACTATATATTTTGCCGGTTACAATGATGGTGTTGCTGAAGAATTGACTCTAAAAACAAATGAAATTACTCGAAAAAAATCGGACTTTTTAGAAGGAACTTATGCTGTTCATGGTATTGAAGAGGTTATGAATAAGGATGACATTGTTTTTGTTGTAGACCCGATTGATGAAGAAATTGAAAAATTCCAAGAAGTTTTGGTTGATGGTGTAGGACTCACTGTTATAGCTATTGCCGACAGAGATACACCTTTCAAAACTATAAAAATACCGAGTGCAGGTGAGATGAATCCTTATGTATATCTTAGTGCCGGCTGGAATTTATTAGTAGAAATAGGATTAGCTTTAGGTATAAATTTGGATAAACCGGAACGAGCTCGTAAAGTAGGTAATGAATTTATTTGAGCAGATATTTTCTGAATTAAGGGATGACAAAAGAATAAATTGGAGATTTATTGGGAAACTATAACATTTTGTTCAAGGCAAAAAAATGTGTAATAGCCTTAGCTATTAAGCATTTTTCTAACGCAGAAGAAATTGTGAAAATCCAAGTTATTTTTTTGTTGTCCCTAACGCAGCAGACTGGACTTCACACGCTCAAATCGAATGGAGTCCAGAATGCAATAGTAACGTAACTCAACATTCCAATGTTGACTCTTTGCAATTTTGATTTTCTCAATTTTGGAAAATTGATTTACGACCTTATTTCAACAAAAGCATCTTACGGATTTGAACAAAATCTCCAGCTTCCAATCTATAGAAAAACAAGCCGGAAGAAACTTTTTTCCCTTCATCATCAGTGCCATTCCAAACAACTTCATAAATTCCTAATTTCTCCCGAACTCTTTCGGGACTAATTTCTAATTTCTTTACCTTTTGTCCTTTCAAATTAAATATTGATAAATCTACTTTTTCGGTGAGATTAGAAATACTGAAACGAATAGTAGTGACCGGATTAAAAGGATTAGGATAGTTTTGAAATAGGCTTGGTAAAGTGTTTGTGACTACATCATCCGTATGAACTTCCGGAATTAAAACAGTTGTGAAAAGAATAGCGGTATTATCTTCTATCTCATGAGCAGTTTCTGCGTAAATATCGGAATATGATAGCAGTAAACCGGAACTCTGTGTTTCATTTTCTATCCCGATTGTTGCGTAATTATCGTTGGCATCTACATTATTAATTTCATCGTATTGAAATTTAATCATTCCATCTCCGGTGAGAGTTTGATGATGGATAGGATCGTACAAAATACACTGAAAAGTTTCATGATAAGATGAATTATAAGTATTTTTGAAATCCGACCACAGGACTACAAAATAATTTTCAGTTTCATCATAAAAATAATACATATCCCCGTTTTCCAAATCATCCCAAAAAGGTGCGATCATAGCTTTTGGACCTTCCGCAGAAGGAATATTTCTATTCCGATGATAAACAATTTCCGTACTTCCCATAGCAAGCCAACCTTCCGAAGAAACAGATATTTCATTATAATTTTCCCCGAAATATTTAAAATCAAAAGGCAGGTCAATTACTTTTACAGAACCATCACAAGTTGAATGGTCAGATCCTACTTGAGTTCCACTTCCCCCATTTGACGGATCAATTTCTATCCAATCGTATACCGGAGCATCAAAATTTCCAATATCACTTGATTCAATGGCAATATATCCGTATTCACAAAAAGTGGGACTACTTTCACTAATAATTCCAATGGGAACATCAAAATCCAATATTTGTAACGTTTCGCTATCCGATTCAATAATCAAGCGAAAAGCTGCTAATTCTCCAGAAATAACTTCTTCATCTACAAAAACTTGGAATGCTGTAATATTTTGACCGGTTTCGGAAACTTCAATTGAATTATAAGCACTATTTTCTGAATTAATTGTAATGTTATCTTTGCGAGTTTGAAGAATTGTTTGAAAATCACCAGAGAGATAATTTCCAGTATTTTTTAGCTCAATCCAGATTTCATTATTTTCATTTTGAATAAGACAGTTATCGGTATTTTCCACTGAGATTTCAAAAAATGCAACTTCCGGTGAAATCAAGTTTATGGGAATAACAAATGTATCTACAAGTGCGATTGAATTAATCTGTAGAAACAGATTCACCAATTTATCATTTTGCCAAAGAGCTGGTATTTGAAAACTGAAATCCATATTTACATCTTCACAAGATAGAATTTCGGAAATATTCACTGAACTAGTAATAAAATCAAGATCATCATTTGCAACCAATTCAAAATCGAGATTCGTAAGAGTTTCATCATTAAAATTATGAAATTGAGTATTTAGTTCAATTGTTTCACCGGAAAAAAGCTCATTGTCAAATGTGTAATTAACCATTCCGATTCCTGTAGGAGCAGTTACGGTAAAAGATGCGGTTTGTGGAATAAAATTATATTTTGATGCAGTAACTTCATAATCTCCAGCTATTAGATCTATTGGAATAACTGCATAACCTAATTCGTCTGTGGTTACGGTTGTAATCAAACCCGTTGAATTTGTAATTGCGATTGTAAAATTATCAGAATTAAACATTGGTTCGGAAATTTGAATTTCTATATAATTCTCAGAAGAACTAATTGATTCAGAAAAATTGAAGGATATTTCTTGAGGAGTAGTAGTCCATATTTTTAAGCCAGGATCACCAAGAAGATTATAAACATAGAAATAAAATTGATCGGAATCCAAAGCTCCGCCCCAATCGTGACAATGTGGATAGCAATTGTACAATTCCATTTTTCCACGCAGAAGCATCTCACCACATCTGAATAGGTTTTCCTGAGTAATTCCTTGATAAATTCCGAGATCATTGGCATTATTAAATTGGGTTTTCGTATCATGTTCACTTGGTCCGATAAAACCAATCGCTCCTTTTGGTGAAGAAGGAGTTCCAATTGTCAACCAAGCTTCACCAAAACATTCAGGATAATCATAAGCTGCAAAATCTCCGCCGCCACAAGTGATGCTGGTAACCATTGGCATTTGAGTTCCATTATTTAATTGATGAACATTATTCACATTAAAAAATGGTTCATACCAATAACCCGGACCACCAGCTCCACGATAATTTACAAACGAATAGCCTTCATTAATTTTACTAATTAATTGGCTTGAACTACTTTGATATGGTGAGAAAAAAGTATCTACAATAGAATATTCATAATCTAATAATTTTTCCCTAACTCCCATTTTCGTCTCACGGGCAGACATGAAAGGTCCATCCCATCCCCATTCAGAAATATAAGTTATCATGAGAGCATGTTCAATCCAGTTTGATTGAGTATAAGGAGTGCTTTCATATTTTATTATTTTATTTATTACAGTCTGGAGTTCTGTTAGGCTTCGCACCGAAAGCCTTCCAATGAGAACATCAGGAAAATAATCTGTTCCTTCTAACAAAGTATAAGTGTGGTCAGTAACATCTTGAGGAGTAAAATATCCATCCACATAAAAAGCTGGCATTTGATAAGTTCCACTCACATCACCAACCAAAACTACAAATTCTGGTGGATTATCGGAAGTATCATAAGCATTTTGAATATAATTTGAAATTTGATTACTTGTGCTACCTGTTTGACTCAAAGTCGCCACATATGTTTTGTATCCCAATTTTTCTTTCCATCTTAATAAGGGCTGGATTGTCTCAAAAATATTATCCGGTACAACGAATAAATATGAACCGTTTTGAAAAGTTCTGGGGCTATTATAACCGATTATATTTGATTTCGCAAATTTATCAAATGTTTCCGTGATATTTTTTCTAACTGATTTCAGAGGATTTTCTTTTATTGACTCATCTATTTCCAAATCAATATCAATATTTTTTAAAACTCTAATTTTTTGTAATTTAGGATTATATTGCACAGCCATTACTGATACTTGTGTAAATCTAATTCCACGCATAATATTTGGTTTACTTATTCCAACTATTTCTTTGGGAAACCAGCCATCTTTATTGTAATAATCTGATTTTACATTTATTTTGTCTTCCCAGCCAAAAGGAGCAATTTTATGAGCTAAATCTATTTCATCAAAGTCATAAGATAAATTTGCGACAGAATAATTTCCATTTGCAGGTAATGATAATAATTTAGAATAAACAGGTAATTCAGCTTCTCCGGATTTTCCTGTTCTGCCTCCATCATTTATTAAGATTTGAACAAATTGCTCTTTTTTTAGATTGATATTTTTCGTTTCCTTGATTGAGAAATCGCCTGTAATTTTTACATTATTATTATTGAATGATATTTTCAAATCTGTTGCCGAAATAGTTAGTATGCTTACTAATAGGATTATTATTAAATAAATTTTCATAATTTTTACTTCCTTTATTATATTGATTATATGATACTTTAGCAGTTTTTATTCCAAAATATTTTTTTATTAGGAATGGGATAAATTTTCACTTTAGCTCATAGTGCTCTGCAATCTTTTAGTTCATTCTCAAACCGTGGTTTTGGAAGGAGAGATGTGCTCTGTGTCTCGCTGGATCTTTCTTGTAGAATGATTCTAATATTTTAAAATGTATGGTTCAATTAAAATAATTGAACCAGCTGGACTATACCATTCAATGTTTTTTATGCCACTTCTGCAAATATCTGATTCGTTTTATTTTATCTAAACTGTGTACTTTTCAAGTGAAATATACACTTATTGCTTTTAGTTTAACTGAGTTAGATATTTTCAAAAACAAAAAAGCGTTCTTAAAAGAACGCTTTTTTGAACAACTTAAAAAAGGTTATGCTAATTTTTCAAATTCTTTAGTTTCTATACCTTCAACATATAGATATTTAGGATTTTCCGGTGAACCTGTTTTTTTAATTTTGTCATTATCATTATCTTCGACCAAACGCCAAATTTCCCAAGATTCACCTTCTCCATCAATACAAAAAGTGATTCCTTTTTTCATAAAATCATCAATAATAAATTGAATCGAATTAAGTGGTTCTGCCTTTGTTACTGGAACACAAAACTTTTTGCGATCATAAACGTATTTTTCTGCCATACTTTTACCTCTTATTTTTATTTTCTTTTATGGAATGAGTGGATAAAATAAGTTTCAACATCATCCACCCAATAAACATTTTTACTATCTTTAGGGAAAATAAAAGTAATTCTCCCAAATTTTGCTGAACTTTTCAAAAAACCTGTATTCAATTCAAATGAACTCCAGCTTTGGTTTGGATATATTTTTTTTGAAAATTTATTAACTTTTTTACCATTTTTATCAAATGCACTAAAAGTAAGCAAAGTTGATTTTGAATTATCTTTCTGAGATTTCAAAAAACATTTTACTTGATAAACTGCTTCCGGATTCAGAGAGAAAGCCTCAGATATCAAAGATATTTTACGATCAGGATGCTTAATTTTTACACATTTTTCACCGTTATGACTTTCACCATTGTCCCAAAAAATTTTATTTAACGGTTTGTTTAATACAATCCAGTCTTCAGGAGTTGTATCATAATCATAATCACCACTTTCAAAACCAGAATTATAAACTAAATTTATTAAATCTCGTTGATCGGAATCACGGAGATCAATAACAAAACCAACTCCGCAACCTGTGATTATCAATAACACAATAATTAGAATTTTATTCATAAAACCCCTACTCAAAAACACTTCTTTCGTTAATATATTTGAGAATTAATCCTACTGCTATCAGGTTGATCAAAAGGTTTGATCCTCCATAACTGATAAAAGGTAATGGAATCCCAGTAGCAGGAACAATACCAATATTCATTCCTATATTAATAAAAATCTGAAAAGATAAATACGATACAATTCCTACAGTAGCATATCTTTTTTCTCTTCGTTTTAACAGTTCAATATTCCTCAAAATACGGAATAAAAACAAAAAATAAAAAAGTAAAAGAATTACGCAACCAAAAAATCCAAATTCTTCACCAATCACTGAAAAAATAAAATCAGTATGGTTTTCTGGTAGGAAATTCAAGTTTTTTTGAGTGCCTTCCAAAAACCCTTTTCCGAATATTCCACCAGAGCCAATAGCAATTTTTGATTGAATTATCTGATAACCAGCCCCAAATGGATCCTTGGACGGATCCAAGAAAGTTAGGATACGATTTTGTTGATAAAATTTTAAATGATTCCAGAAAAATGGAGTAATTAAAAAAATAAAAGTGTTAAAAATACCTGAGAAGGCAATTATTAGATATGTGACCTTCATTTTTATAAATATAAATGACAAAAGAAGCAAATAAATTACAAAATATATCCAAGAAAATGAAAAAATTATACTGAAGAAAGGACTTATCAATAAAATCAACAGATAAATTGGAACATCTGAAACACTTAAAATAGTTAGAATACTTATCAAGAAGATTAATGATGTGCCTAAGTCCGGTTCAAACAAAATTAATAAAAATGGTAGAATACCAATTAACATGGTTTTGAACATGATCTTCCATGTACTTTGATGTTGTTTACAAATTGCTTTTGAAATCACAAGAATTGTAGAAAGTTTTGCAACTTCTGATGCTTGAAATTGAAAAAAACCAAATTTTATCCAGCGATGCGAACCATTTATTGCTGGAAGAAAAAAAACAATTATCAGAAAAATCAAAGAAATTATATAAGCAGGAACAATTAGAATTTCAATAATATGATAAGGGATTTTAATAATTATAAGCATAAACAATAGAGATATAACAATCCATATAATTTGCTTTAAATAGTAGTTTTTGATAGTTAGATTATCACCGATTTTGGTAGCAGAAGAACTAAAAATAGCAGTTACACCAATGATTAGGAGAATCATGAGATACAAAAGGATAACCCAATCAAATTTTTTAACGTTTTTTAGAACCATTTTTTTTTGAACCTATATCCGATTTTTCCATTCATCCCAAATATTGAATGTAAACCACCAACCAATTGTATCAGCGTAAGACTTTTCATTTTTGTTATAATATTTATGTAAAATTTTCCGAATTTTATTTTGATCTATTATATTAGAATTTCTGACAATATCACTTTCAACAATATCAAAAAAGTATTCTTTTAACGTATATAAAATTTGATATCTCTGCTGATTTTGATACGGTTTTTTTAAGATCGAAATGAATTTCTTATAAATATAATCTCGGTAATGATTGTATCCAAATGGAATTATAAAACCATATTCTTCCATAGGAATTTTGGTTAAGTCGGGTGCAAATTTTGCAAAAATAGCTTTATTAATCATGCTATTTTTCTTGAGATATACCGGAATTGAGAGTAATAAATTCAAAATATCAGGTTGTGCAAAAGGCATATAGTTCTCACATAAAGAATCCATATAATTTTGATTAACCGCAGCTAAATTTGGAGTTTTTGTACGAATATACATTAAATCAATCCAGTTTTCGACCCCAATTTTTTGGGGATTAGGCATAGAATTATAGAAATTAATAAAAATTTCTTCTCGATATTGCTTTAGTTTATTTTCTACCTCATCAAAAAAAATATCTCCTCTATTGAGAGAAACATATTTCATCAATTCAGGTAGATTCGCATTCAATAATGCTTTTCTTCCAAAAACAGCAATTCTGTTGTAATTTCCTCGTCGTGTGAGTAATCCATAACCACCATCAATCACCACTGAATTAGATGTATCTAATTTTGAATAACGACCTATTAATTCTTGTGATGCTAAAGCAGATAAAACAAGGTTTCCATTCAAAGTGTGCTTTTTTGCTTGCTCTACCAATTTATCAATATTTTTTGTAAAAGCCAAATTAAATCGTGTTAGAAATAAATTATATTTTTTTGAAATGAATTTTGAAATCACTACATCTGGTTCATTTTCATCTCCCCAAGTATGTAATTCAATATTAGATGATTTAGTGTACAGCAAACTTGCAAGAATTGTTCTTGAATCTGTTCCACCGGACAAAGCAAGCGATATTTTTTTATTTTCTTTTAACGGAAATGTACTAAATTTATTTAATAGATTTGTAACCGACTTAAATTATTGCTGTATTTTATTATTCCACAGTTTATTTTTATGTTCACTTATATTTAAATTCCATGAAAAAATCCCATTTGGTCCTAATCTTTTTACTTGCTTGAACAGACTTTCATAGGGTGTGTCATTAATTTGATGTATCTGGATAAGTTCTAAATGCCGTACCTATCT
>JAIORE010000380.1 GCA_021108315.1 Candidatus Cloacimonadota bacterium | reverse complement strand
AAAGTCAAACTTTAGGAGTCCTCCAGCAGAGCTGGAGGTTTACCAATTATAATTAAAACATATAAGCTAATTGCACAGGTCGAAATTTTTACAGTAAAAGTGTAAAATCGCTTACAAATAAAATATGGGTCAAACAAGGGGATTGTTTGACCCAATTCACATTTAGGGAGAATGTGGGAGTGTGAATATTAAATTCACATTAAATTTTGGAGCACAAATTGTTCCAAATATTTTAATAAAAATCATAAAACCATTCAAAACCTTCTGGTGCATTAAATGATGAGCATAAGTATCTGCATGAAAGTCAATTACGGGAATTTCCACATTTTCTCCTTTGAAATAACTAATAAAACAAAATTAGCCTTAGACTTACACGGACAAAAAAATATATTGAATATTAGGTTCTGTGCTCTCTATGAGATCTGCGGTTAATTTTTATTTGTTTTGTTAATTGCTAAATTCTTTTTTTGATTCTTCTCTCCAATTTTGGATAATTAATTTCTCAATCTCAGGTTTTAAACCGGTTTTTAATTCATAATCTTTGGGTAAATTATTAAACCATAATAACGTATCATTAATTGTAGATTTTAAATCTCGAAAAACAAGACCGTTTTTAATCCCTTTGGAACAATCAACCTGTTCAATTCCTTTCCATTCTCCTTTAGCTTCTAATAATGGCAAATCTACCTTATTTTCAAATAAATTATCTTCAAGATATTTTTCTGAAATTTTTATAAACTCTACTTTTTTCTTAGCAAATGGAACACACAAATCTATTAATTCTTGAAAGGTGAATCTTTCTTTTGGTCCTGTTGCATTGAAAATTCCTGTTTTATTCATTTCGATAGATTTTATAATAAAATCAGCTAAATCCCATTTCCTGTTTTTTAGAATTTGCAGATCAGAATCACGATCACCTTTTAATTTTTCAATTTCGGGAAAAAGTTGAGAATTACTTATACCTCTGTTAAACAATGTAATCTCATGTCCTTTGGAAAGTGCATTTTCGACAATATATCTTCCTAAAAAAAGTGTTCCACCTAAAACTAATATTTTCATTTTATTGATTCCCCCGAATTATTATTTTCCAATTATTATCAACAGATTGGGGAATAGTTTTTATTTGTTTAATATATTCAATCAAAATATTCCGCATCTCAACATCTGATTTAGAGATAATCTTTGCATTTTTAGCATTGGCAGCGGTCATGTGACCTCCTCCACCTAAGGCTCTATAACTATTAATCGCAACTGTATAGATTTTATCATTTTCAATTAGTTTCCCATTGGAAATAAGTCTAATATTAACAATTCTATTTCCCATATTTTTTGTAACATCAATTTTATATGAAATTCCTTCTGCCATATCGTAATTATAACCTTTTTTCTTAGGATTAGCAGCAAATTTTGAACCATCATAAATGAAATAACTAGCAGAAAATTCCAGATAATCCTTTATTTGCTTTCCCATCATCTCTAATTTGTAAAGATAATTTTCATAAGGATACATTGTGTAAACATCTTTAACTTTTATTGCTCCGGGGGATAGATTGAACGCAGTATTGAAACAAGACGCAAAAGAGATTTCTGCTCCGGTAAAAGCCATTTGTGCTTTATTAATAAGCTCAACCAATTGAGTATCCATTATCCGTGAAAATTTCCCGTGAAAATCAAATTGAACACTACCAATATCCATTCTGATATATTTCAGAACCTGTTGATGATACTCTTTCACCAATTGATAGATTGCTGTGGATGTTTCTACATTTTCCATAGATTCTTGCCAGCTATCCATCGTTATTATTTTGTGCGATTTTGGATGATAAATAACCTGTACAACACCCATAGTTCTTCCCCATTTTCCTGAAATCACTCTTATCGGCTCTTTTGGCTTATGGATTTTATTTTTCCAAGAGGATTCGGTATATTTATCTTTCGGAAGATAATTATGAGTATGCCCTGCTAAAATCACATCATATTCAGGAACTTGAGTTGCAACCAATTCGGAAGCATTCTGCACCGGTAATCCTAACGATTCATTTACTTCTAAACCATCATTTACATCAAATCCGGAATGAAATAAACCAATAAGTAAATCAACTTCAGGTTGCAATTCATCAGCATATTTTTTTGCAGTGACAACTAAATCCTGCCAATCCATTCCCGGATAAAGATCTGGTTCAAGATAAATTTGAATTCCCGGTGTGGAAGCTCCTACAATTCCGATTTTAAGACCATTTTTTTCGATAATATGATATGGTTTAAAAAAGGTTGTTCCATCAGGTAATACTGAATTTGCCGAAAGCCAAGGAAAATTTGATTCTTTCATAGTTCGCATATATGTGTGAAATCCTTGTTCTATCTCATGATTTCCAACTGCAAAAGCATCGTATTTCATATAATTGAAAGCCAATATCATCGGATGAGGATTTATTCTGTCAATTCTGTTATAATAATAAGTAAGAGCATTTCCCTGAATCAGGTCACCGGAATCCAGTAGAATCACATTTTTGTATTTTTTGCGATATTCACAGACTTTTGTATAGATTTTTGCTAATCCACGAGGGACTTCTTTATCCTCATAATAATCGTAAGGTAATAGATTCCCATGAATATCTGTTGTGTGTAGAATGTATAGTGTGTCGGGAACTGCACTGAATATTTTTAGTAATGACAAAATTAATAGAATTAATAAAATATACTTTTTCATTTAGTACCTCTTATAGTGCTGAATCTGAAAAAAAGATATTTATTTGATTCCATATTGAATAGTCAATGAGATTTTTTGAATTGTTAGAAAAAATTTGATAAAATAAAAAACCTCCCAAACACAAAGTGTTCAGGAGGTTGAATAACAGAAAATATAATCTATTTTCCAGCCATCATAGCTTCAATATCTTCTTTTACTTGTCCGATTGGTTTAATATCAAAATTATCAACCAATACTTTTGCAACATTTGGAGACAAAAATGCCGGTAAGGTTGGTCCTAAACGGATACCTTTTACTCCAAGATGTAACAGAGCAAGCAATACGGTTACTGCTTTTTGCTCATACCAGCCAATATCAAATGATAGTGGAAGATCATTCAAACTTTCCAGTCCGAAAACTTCTTGTAATTTAAGTGCAATTACTGCCAATGAATATGAATCATTACACTGTCCGGCATCAAGTACACGTGGGATTCCACCAATATCACCCAGATTTAATTTATTATAACGATATTTAGCACAACCAGCTGTAAGAATAATAGTATCTTTTGGAAGTTCTTCTGCAACATTTGTAAAATATTCTCTACTTTTGTGTCTACCATCACAACCAGCCATAACTACAAAACGTTTGATAGCACCGGATTTCACAGCATCTACTACTTTATCTGCAAGTTGAAGAACTTGATTATGAGCAAAGCCACCCACGATTTTACCTGTTTCTATTTCTGTAGGAGCTTCACAAGTTTTGGCAAGTGCAATGACTTCTGAGAAATCTTTTTCTCCACCTTCAGCACGATCTGCAACAACTTTTAATCCAGGAAAAGCTACATTTCCAGTTGTAAATACTTTATCTTTATAAGATTCTTTGGGTGGAACGAGACAATTTGTGGTCATCACGATTGGTCCATTAAAAGTTGCGAATTCTTTATCTTGAGCCCACCATGCGTTTCCATAATTTCCAACAAAGTGAGAATATTTTTTGAAAGCCGGATAATAATGAGCTGGAAGCATTTCACCGTGAGTATAAATATCAACTCCGGATCCTTCTGATTGTTTGAGAAGTTCTTCCATATCTTTGAGATCGTGTCCCGAAATAAGAATACCGGGATTTTTTCCAACTCCAATATTTACTTCTGTGATTTCCGGATTTCCATAAGTAGAAGTATTGGCATTATCAAGAAGAGCCATAGTTGTAACAGCTGTTTCTCCGGTTTTCATAACAACACCAACCATTTCATCAACAGATAAGTTTTTGAAAGTTGAAGTTAAAGCTTCTACATAAAAATCATAGATTGCTTGTTCTTCTTTGGCAAGAACTTCGGCGTGCTCAGCATAAGCTGCGATTCCTTTGAGACCATACATCATAAGTTCTCTAAGACTACGAACATCTTCATTTTCTGTAGATAATACACCAACTGTTTCAGCTTTTTTCAGCATTTCAGTCATATCATCAGAACTCCAGATTGCGCTATCGTGTAATTCACCGAAAACATTGTATTTAGTTTTTAGATTTTCTCTAAAGACAATAGTTTCTTTAATCTTACTTGCCAAATTTTCATTATCAAAATTAACATTTGTGATAGTAGTGAAAAGGTTTCTGGAAATAATCCTACCTGTTTCTAAATCTACTTTCCCTGCTTTTTCCGCTACAACGGCAATCCCTTTTGTTACATAAATTAAGAGATCTTGCAGATTGGCAGTATCAGATTTTTTACCGCAAATCCCGTTGACTGTGCACCCTTGATTTTTCATCGTTTCCTGACATTGAAAACAGAACATACTCATAATGTCCTCCTATTTATTTTTTTTGAGAAATTTTTATTTGAAACCACTAATTAATACGAATTAATTTCATTAGATACTAAACCCCATCCCTTCCCCTTCGCAAGGGGAAGGGAGTTCTCCCCTTACGAAGGGGAGTTAGAGGGGTTATTTTATCTTTTTCTTTTTCTTGTCCGTGAAAGTCCGTGGCTTATTCTATCTTTGCAATTCACAGAAATCAATAATCAATCCCAGCAGTTTGTACATTTGCCGGATCAAAAGCATGGCAAGGTGTAATCCCAAATACCATATTACAACTTGGGCATTTAGCTTCAAAAGTTTCCATTGAAAATGTTTTACCACATTCTTTACAATCAATATCCAAGGGCATTGGCATCGGTTGTTCCGAAAATCCCATTAACCTTACTTTATCAACCGTTTGTTTACCATCATCAAAACTACCTGTACATCCATCGTGCATACTTAACTCCTTTATTAAAACTACTTAATTTTCTTAGCAGTATTACAATATTATAATACTATTATCTTTAATTCAAAATAAAAAATAAACTCTAATAATTTCAAATTTTTGTGATTATTTCACCAGATCTCAGTTTGGTTCGATAAGCAAGTATTGTCCTATCCATCTCTTCTAAAGTCGAAAGGATTTCTCTTTCTTGATCTGTAGTTTCTATCACTTTATGAATCCCACCATTTTTTATAACGATCCGTCTATCTCCCATCAAAGCGAGAATTGGGTCATGGGTCGCCATCAAAACTACTTTATCTTCTGAAAGTAATAGGCTTAAAGCTCGTTTGCGATCAATTCCGGCATTTTCTATTTCATCTATAAGAATTATTGGAGATTTACTCAGAATAGCAGTATCGGCAATCATCAAAGCTCTTGATTGTCCACCACTTAAACTTGTAATTGGAGTATCAGGTTCAAAACTTTCACCGGCTAAATCATTTGCTTTTTCGATAATTCTTTTGATAACATTATCTTTGTTTTCAACTAATCTACTTTCGGCATGAAGTTCCACAAATTCATAAACGGTAAGATCCATCACAAAGTTCATATTTTGAGAAAGCTGGGCAACTAATTTATCTGATGAAGAAAAACGCCATTTTTTATCAGGAATATCATTGTTTATCAAGATTTTTCTTTTGGTTGGAGTATCTTCCTGTGCAACCCACTCAATATCTGCAAGTAAACGACTTTTTCCAGATCCGGTAGGACCTACAATACTGATAATTTCTCCCTGTTTGATCACCAGCTTATCAAATCCTTCAATATTTCCAGATTTATCGTTTCCCGGTAAAATAGTTACAGATTTTACTTTATTTTCATCTTTCCCAAGAAAAGTGTTCATTTGGGTGATAAATTCAGTGATTTGCTGAATAAAAAGTTGTGGTTCAACTCCCATATCTTCAAGAGTATCTTCATCAAATTCTGCAAATACTTGCCTAAGAGTAAGATGTTCTTTTCCAGATATTTTCAGAGTATTATTTTTAAAAAAAGAATCTAAAAACGGATATTTATTTAGAAGTTCCTTTATTTTAAAACTATGTATATTTTCCATCAATTCCTATATTTTATGTTTCTTTTGTTTTTTCTTTGCGTCTCTGCGTCTTTGCGAGAAATCACATTTTTTATTTTTCTTCAAAATCCATTTTACGAACATTTCCCATTTGATAGCTTTCACCAATTCTGGTTTCACCCAAACAATATGAGCATAAAGCTGCTGGCATTGGGAATCTCAATTTCATACCTTTCAAAGAATTTGTCTGAACAGTTTCATCATAAAGTAAAGTACTTAATTCAAAACTACCTTGTCCTGTTAAGCCATTTATATGCATAATAATCGCAGCCGGATTTACCATATTCACTCGGGCTGCAAAAACTTCTCGTTCTGCTTGTGAAACGATATCACCCTTAGTAATTATCACAATATCAGCAGATTTCAACATTGGTCCAATTTTCTTTGGAGTATTAATCCCACTGAGATTATCAATTACACAGATTGCTTTAATATCTTTGATATATGGAGAACAGCGATTGCAAAGTCCAGCCGATTCGCTGATGAGAATATCAAATCCTTCGTCCAATCCCCATTGAGTAACTTCTTCAATATTACTCACAAAATAATGATCGGGACAAAGAGCACCGGAAAGTCCTTTTTTCACTTTGATTCCCGCTTTCTTATAAAGTTCGTCATCATCTGTATAAAGACAATCAAATTTTACAACACCGATCTTCAAATTCTGCTTTTTTAAGGCATCTATCGTCTTTAAGATCACCGCTGTTTTACCGGAAGAAGGTGGTCCGGATACTGTAACCAAATTCATTATTTTTCCTCTTTTTGAATTCACAAATTAACTTAAATTAGCACAAATTTATTTTAGCAACGAACAAAACAAACAATACGAACTATAAGAATTACCACAGGGAACACTAAAAGCAATGTTAAATTATGAATTATAAATGATAAATCCTTTGCGTTCTTAGAGTCTTTGCTGTGAATATTTTCTCCCTAATTCCTATCTCCTATTTCCTGTTCCCTGCCTTTCACTGTATAGATTCATTAAAAATCGTTTCACAGTGCTTAATCAATTTGCTAATATCATTCGAATAAATATAATCCCAACCTAACCACATAAATTTGTTTTCTTTTGGAATTCGATTATCAACATCTGGATGTACGCTAGGAAATAATCCACTATGTGATAATATTTCTCCAACTGTTTTCGATGCAAAGAAATCTATAACAGTTTGCAATTTCTCTTGTTTATCTTTTTTTGCCAGCATAAATATTGGACTGATAATCGCTCCATCTTCCGGCCAAATTGCCTTCATCGTACTACCTTCTTTTACCATTTTAGTAAAAAAATACGGCATGATTGTCACAATTGGGCGTTTTCCCTTTTTCTTCTCGCTTTTTACCATTTGCGAAGGATGAAGAGATTCAAGTAAACTTCTTCCGATTTTCTTTACTCCTTCATCTCCATAATGCTTGTGAATATTCAAAAGAATTCCATTAAAAAGGTCAAAATCTCCAACCGGTAAAGAAACTCTCTTTTCAAATTCATGAGCCATTATATCTTCCCAAGTTTTGGGAATTGGAATATCTCCAAGTTCTAAAGTATTTATCAAAAAAACAGCAGGAACAACTCCGATCATTGCATAGTGTCCTTGAGGATCTTTTAAATCAATCTCAGAAAAAAGTGAATTGAAATCCCCAATTTTCGTGGAATCTTCAAAAACCCCATCTCGTTTAAAATGTCCAATCATCTTTTCGTCAAAGAACATATCAAAACCGGCAGAAATAAAGATATCTGGCAATTCTTCCAGTTTTTCGATTCCAATTAGATTTTTTTCTACCCAATCCAAACCCATTGAAGCTGCTTTCAGTTCATGATTAATCGCCAAATCAAAATCAATATGATATTCTTTAGAAAACTGATTGAATTTTTCCAAAAGCGGAATCCGAACCGGACAAGGAAGAAGTCCCACAACCTTGATTGCGTTGTCAGAGAATTCTCCCTTTTCCGAACTTAGTGTAGCATCAATTTCCAAGTTTTTCTGCTCAATTGCTTCAATCAAAAGGTTTGAAAAAATCTTAAGATCTTGCTGCTTAAGCATCAAAGCCATCTTTAGTGAAATTGATTTTGCAAATTTTTCTCTTTTTTCAGGATCATCCATTTGTGAAAAGCCATTAGATGTAAAAACAGGAATAGTTTCCGGATATTTTTCCACTATTTCAAGCAATGTTTCATTTCCATCAAAATATTTCAAAATTCGTCCTTTTCCAAATTAAATTTTCATTTCTTGTTCCCAGCCAATCAACAGAAGACCTGCGAAGTTCATCCCGCCGTCTTTCTTGTTCCCAAGCCCCTGCTTGGGAACAAGATGAGAATCTTAGAAGCCCCAGCTTCGTAAATAAATTATACAAGCACTGTCTTACTGCTTGGTCGGGGAAGTTTCATCACCAATACTCTCACAATCTCGTCAGTTTCATTGTAAATACAATGTGGAATGTCTTTTGGACTTTCAACAAGGTCATCCTTTTTTACGATAATTTTTTCTTTCCCAACTTCAATAGTTGGACTTCCCTCTAAAACATAAAATGCAACATCAACAGGAGTTATATGTTTTTTCAATGCTTCTCCAGCTTGCAAATGCAAATGCATTATCTGTGCTTGAGGATAATCATATAACTTTTTTGCTTCGATGCCATGTGGATTTTGAGCAATATTTTGTTCTTTGTAGTTACTAATCTTCACGGTAATCCACATCTTTTAGAAATTCAGATAGAGTAATTTCTCCAAATGTTTTATAAATTTTCCTAGAAAGGTGTGTGAGTTTTTTATCAAAAATACAATTTCTGAATGGACAATTATTTCGTCCTAAAGGACATTCTGAAATAGTAATTTTTGCTTCAATTATCTCATAGATCATTAAAAATGTAATGTCTTTTGGATCTAACCTCAATATAAATCCACCTTTGGGACCTCTTGAAGAATCCAGAACTCCATGTTTGGTTAAGATTTGAAATACTTTTGCTAAGTGTGGTTGTGAAACCTTTAAAATATCAGAAATTGTACTGATATTCATCCTCTGTGGTGCGTTATCAGCGATAACTGCAATTCCATGGTAAGCTATCGAAACAGCTTCCGAAATGTTGATTAATTGTGTCATAATTCTCTCCCTTTTTTTATTAAGGTATTTAAATTCCTGTTATCTTTTTATGTCAAGTAAAAAAATAAAAAAATTAAATTCTTTACTTAAACTTACGTGGAATAATTAATGCATAACGTCTTAGATTGTATTGGATTAAGCTTAATTCAAGAGGAAGGATTTATGAAAAATTTCTATTTAATATTTTTTTTAGCGTTATTAAATATACTGTTCTCTAAGAGTTTTCAAATTGAAAATCTTCGTTTGGATACAAAAATTTCAAGCAATTTTGTAGAACTTATACCTCAAAATAATTATCAATTCTATGATAATCAAGTAGGTTCTCCAATGATTCCCCTAAAAGCATCTTTTTTTGAAATTCCAATGGAACATGAAGTTGAAAATATTGAAGTTTTTCCAATCTCGATAAATTCACAATCACTTCAGCACAAACTTAAACCAATCAGCAAAGCTTTACCATTAAGCTTTTTATCTAATTATGAAAATGTTTTTATTAATGCTGAAATTTATAGCAAAAACATTTTACCAGAAAAATGGATTTATAAAACAGGTTCAGGATTTTTTAAAAACAAAAAAATCTTTTATGTTGTTTTGTATTCTGCTCAATATTCACCTATAGAAAACAAACTTTTCATCCCTGATGGCTTTGAGATTAATATTGTCTTATCCGATTCTAATAATACCCTAACTAATATCTCAATTCAGAAAATCACCCAAGATTTTTTTAAAATGAATAACAATAGAAATGATAATAGAAATTATTTAATAATATCTCCTGATCAATTTCTTTCAGCATTTGACAATCTAATTGAATGGCGTCGTTTAACCGGATTTGAGACCTACCAAGTTACAATTTCTGAAATCGAAGCAAATTTCACAGGAATTGATCTACAAGAAAAAATTAGAAACTGCATAAGGTCATATTATTATGAATATCAAATAAATTATGTGACTTTAGGTGGAGATACGGATTTCATACCGGAACGCATAGGATTTGCTTTTGATTGTGGATATGGAAATGATGATGAGAATAACCTTCCAGCTGATATGTATTATGGTTGTTTAGATGGTAATTGGAATGCGAATAATAATGACATTTACGGTGAAGTAGAGGATGATGTTGACTATTTTCCTGAAGTAAATATTGGTAGAATTCCAGCAGAAAATATTTCCCAGATCGAAAACTATTCAGAGCGTTTGATAAATTACGAAAAAGGTATTTTGGAGAACTACAATTCTGCCGGTGGACTATCAATGGAATTATGGTCAGATTCTCAAAGTGAGCTTTGTCAGCAGTATATTTATGAACAATATTTCCCCCATTATTATGAAATTGATTTTTTATACGGATCAGGAAATACTGAGAACACAGCTTATGAGATGCTAAACAACAACCAAAATATTGTTCAACATACAGGTCATGCTGGTACTACTGCACTCGTTTTAGAAAATGGACTGATCAATACTGAAAATATTTCTAATCTGAATAATGAATATGGCGGAATTTTCTATTCTATCGGGTGTTGGTCTGCCGCTTTTGATTATTCTTCTATCGGAGAAAGATTGATGATAACCGAAGATAAGGGATTTCTGGGATATTGTGGAAATTCCCGTTATGGTTGGGGAGCTCCGTCAGCTGCCGGATTTGGTTTTTCAGAATTTTATCAGAAAGAATTTTTTAAACTTTTATTCTGGGATGATATTACTTATTTCGGTGAACTCAATTCTTTACAAAAAATACCGTTTGTTCCCTATTTCGGTGGAACTTCCGTTTATAAATGGGTGGCTTATGAACTTAATGCTCTCGGAGATTCTGCTTTTCGTTTGATGAAAGATAATCCATTGGAATTTCAATATGAATTTCATATTATTGATGATAATATTTATATTTTTGTACACTCAGATAATATTCCTCAAGCTAATGTTTTCGTTACTTATGGTGATGAACAACAACTTACAGACTCATCAGGAAAAGTTACGTTTTCCAAAAATTCAGAAAATCAAGTTCATCTCTATAAATATGGTTTTACTTATAAATCTTTTCACATTGATTCCATAGAAGAAATTCCATTTATTGAAATAAGCTCTGAAATCCCGGAAGAGATTGTCCAAAATTTGGCATTTGATATTGAGAGAAATTTTCATAATAATACTTCTCAGCATATCGAATTTTACTTAGACTTTGAATTTAATGATAATGAACTTGAAATTTTGCTCCCTGAAAACACAAATTTTGTAGATGCTTTTGGTACTATTGCTTTTCCTCCTTTGAATTGTCATATCAAATCTACTTCTGAATCATTTCAAATGCCTGATGGGAAAAACATTATTTTGATAGAAAAAGTTTATAATTCTCTGAATGATAGTTTAATCACAAAACGCTCTTATAATTTTATCATTTCTGCTCCAGAAATAAACATTATGAGTTGTCAATTGCCCGATTTTTCGATTGATCCCGGATCAACAATAGAAATTCCTTTAGAATTAGGAAACATAGGAAATATTCCAGCTAATGGAATTACGATTAATTTCATAAACTCAGATTATTATACATTTGAAAACCCAAGTCTTTCTTTTCTGGACTGCATATCACACAATGAAACGATATCAGCTTCAAACAGAATTTTTATTTCTCCAAACACTCCTGAAAATTATAGTGACAATATTACTTTTGAGATTCTTACTCAATACAACTCAAACCAATATATATTCACACCGACAATATATTTGCCAATGGGTTCAATCGGATTTAAAGAAAATTTTGAAGAAGAGCCTACTTGGACAAAAGATGAAGAGTGGAAAATTGTTGATACTTTTTCAGATCTGGGAAATTATTCATTTTCCTGTCGTCCGGAGCAGGTTGGAACTTATCAAGCAACAACTCCCGGATTTTTATACGTTCCAAATATGATGTTAGAATTTCCCTATAAATATAAAATGCCAATGTATGGAGAAGATGGTGTATATTTCATTCTGAATCAAGGAACAAAAAGTGATACAATTCTATTTCTCGGAGCTGGTGGAGCTTTAGAACGCACTCCCTATGTTTATATCGAAAATGACTGGGAATATTATAGCTTTGAATTGGATGAAATTCTTACTCAAATTCTTGAAATGGGTACTACAATTAATCTACAATTAGTCTTTAAATATAGTGAAATTATTCCTGATTTCAATGAGTATGCTTCAATGCCGGATATTGGAATTTTTATTGATAAAATGCAAGTTTTTTCACAGTATCCGCAAGGTGAGGATGTTGAATATGAACAAATTGATAATTTTGAATGTAGAATATTTCCTAATCCGATAAAACAAAACTCTCTTGTCAATATTCAACTTTCATTACCAAATTTAACTTCTCTCAAAATAGATATTTACAATATCAAAGGGCAAAAAGTGAAAACTATTTTTGATAAAGATAATGTTTTTGGTCAAAAAACTATTTTTTGGAATTTGAAAGATAATAATGAGAGACGAGTAAAAAGTGGAAAATACTTTTTTAAAACTAAAACAAACAAAACAACAACTTTTCAAAAGATTACTATTTTACCATAAATTTAAAAATTCTAAGGAGAAATAAATGGATTTAGAAAAATTATCGAAAATACAATTAATCGGAATGTTAGATGATTTTGCAAAAAATTGGTTAGCACATGATGGTCTTTGGTTTCAACAAGTAGAAAAAAATTATGGAATGGAAAAAGCAATTGAATTAGATAGAGAGGCTTGGAAAACCTTTACAAAGATCGAAGCAAAACGGATTATGAAGAGACATAATATTGAGAAAAACAGTGGTTTAGAAAGTCTGAAAAAAGCTTTATTTTTTAGGTTGTACAGTAGATTAAATATACAAAGTATTGTTCAGGAAACAGATCATTCTTTTATTTTCCAAATGAATAGATGTCGTGTCCAATATAGTCGAAACAAAAAAGGATTTTCCGATTTTCCCTGCAAAAGTGTTGGTATTGTGGAATATAGCGAATTTGCAAAAACAATAGATTCGCGTATCAAAACCACCTGTATTGCCTGTCCACCAGATAATCATCCAGAAGAATTTTACTGTGCTTGGAAATTTGAAATAATAGAATAGCCAGTAATTTCTATTATCAACTCAATCTTTCATTTGACAAAAGAATAATTCAATAATTATCAGTAATAAATCAAAATATTGGAGGTTTCTCAAATGAATAAAGAATTGCACCCATTGTCGCAGTATTCGGAAATCGAAAAAGCGTCATATTTATCTGTAGTAGCTGCTATGATGGCAGCAGATGGAG
Source organism: Candidatus Cloacimonadota bacterium (assembly GCA_021108315.1). Lineage (GTDB taxonomy): Bacteria > Cloacimonadota > Cloacimonadia > Cloacimonadales > TCS61 > JAIORE01. Next base: position 19,348 of record JAIORE010000380.1, on the reverse strand, counting down.
AAGTTTGCGGAGAAGAATTATCAAACTTAATAACACTATGTAAAGAAGTAAATGTAACAGAAAAAACACTTGGAAAAGTAATTACTATAGCTGAGAAAAGTTCTCCAGAATCACTTATTGATTTTTTGAAATTCCTTTCAACAAGTGATTTGAGGTTTACTTTGATTACAGATATTATTTTTATGGCATATGCAGACAATAAAATTACTTCTCAAGAGCGCTTAGAAGTCAATCGAATTGCAGAATATTTAAATGTGAACAATACTGAACTGTCTTCTATCTGGGATTATATAGAAGCAGTAATAAATGCTGATATGGAAGGAAAATCTAAAGATAAAATTAAATTTATCGGAAAAAATATTGCTACCGAATTAGTAGCAGCAGCAATAGCAGTTTCATTAGGACTTAGCAGTATATTTGCAGTTAAATTGATCTATAGTAAAATAGATTAATAAATTTGTTCATTTCTCGTTCTTGAACTTGTTTCCAAGCCTTGGTACAGAGCAACTAAGTACTTGGACAAAAGTTTTCAGGTATTATTTTTTCTTGATCAACAAGAAATAGCTTTCAAAAATATATGATCTTATACTTGGTAAACCGTTGAAACGGTTATATAAAAACTTCATCTCATTAACCACAAACTTAAGTTTGTGGTTAATACAAGGTTATCAATTATTAACCGTTTCAACGGTTTCAGAGATTTTCGAATAAGAATAAAACAAAAGGAAAATATAATTATATGAAAAAAATTTATATCATAATCGTGATAAATTTGCTGTTTTTATCAGCTTTTACAAAAAATAACACCATAAAAAGAATCAAAAAGTACAGTGGGAAAAACTCATCTGAACTAATAAAACTCTACAAAGATAAAAAAGCTGAAAACAATCATTATATTCAGTTTATTTTGGATAACAGCTCAGCAAACGATCTTGCTGTACTTACAAAAGAATTTCTCATAAATGATATCGAATATGCTGTGAGAACAAAAGAATTTTCTTATGCATCATATCCAGAAGATATCTTTAAACATTTTGTTTTACCTTATAGAGCTTCGCAAGAACCGATTGAGGAATGGAGAAAAGTGTTCTATGAAACCTTAAAACAGCTTGTGAAGGAAGCCAAAACTATTGAAGAAGCTGCCATAATTGTGAATTTATGGGTTGCAGAACAGATGACTTTCAAAACTACTCACGGCAGAGATCAAGCTCCACTAACCACGATGAAAAGAGGAATAGGTAGATGTGAGGAGATGATGATCATCTTTATTGCTGCTGCTCGCTCGGTTGGTATTCCTATTCGCTCGGCAAGTGTTCCTTATTGGAACTTTACGAATAATAACCACGCTTGGGTAGAAATCTGGACTCCGGAAGGTTGGAGATATACAGGAGCCGCAGAACCCAAGAATTCCCTAAATGAAGCTTGGTTCAGCAAAACAAGTGAACGTGCTTCTCTCATCACTTCCAGAGCATTTGGAAACTACAATTCATCAAATACGATCAAGCAGGAAAATAATGTCACCACAATCAGCTCTATTGAATATTATAATGATTTTGAACAGTGTACAATAAAAGTTATTAACCAAAAAGACAAGCCGGTAAAAGATGCTAAAGTTTATATCTATGCAGCTTCTTACGGTGGCTTGTTTGCAATGACAAGCTTGGAAACAGATAAAAATGGTATTGTGAATATTCCGTTGGGAAAAGGTACTGTCTATGTTTCAGCTTTCAAAGATGATAGATTTGCTGCAAATACACTTACTACTCTGAATGACCAAAATGAACTTGTCTTGCAACTAACGGATAATACGCAACTTGATGAAAATCTGAGTTTTCTTTTTCCAATTCCAAATTCTTCCAAAACTGATGCTGAAAAAGTGAAAATATTAGGTGATGATTTCAACCTTCGCCGTGATAAAGCTAATTTGAGTAGAAAAAATAGATTATTGAATCAAGCACAATCTAAACAATTCGTGAAATATTATGATACTGCCTATTTAGAAAAAATTTCAGCTAACGATTTTGAAGATCAGAAAGCATTTATGGATAAAGCTGATGAAATAGCTGGTAATTATGAAAATTTCTTAAAAGTGTTTCAAAAAAATGAACAAGATTCTACTAAAACAAGAATCCTCGTAGATATGCTTTTAGAATGGGATATTAAAGAGCTGGTAGAAATCCCGGATTCAAGTGCAATTGATGATGTTGTAAATATCTATTCTTTGGGAAAACAAAAGTATAAGCCTATTGTGTCCGATTCATTATTCCGTGCTAATGTGATTCATAGAACTTGGCGTTCTGCAATTCCACCGGAAAACGGTTGGCAAAAGGATTTTTATCATTTGATTCGTAATCTTTCTTCGTATAATCATTTAACTCGTAATCTTTATGCGAATAATCTTTCTGAAACCGTACAGAATGTGATCAATTGGGTTGACAAGCAAGTAGAGATTGAAGACGATTTTACTTATACCTATTTTTCAGGAACATTGAATCCTCTTCAAATTCTAAATATGCACAGTGTTCCTGAATTTTACCGAACCAAACTTATCAATTCTGCTTTGAAACAACTTGGAGTTCCTTTGCAATGGAAAGGTCGTTTGGAATATTATAATGGCAAAAAATTTGTTGCAGTAGAAAAAGAAACATCTAAAAAAGAGCAAGACACTGAACAAGAGATCTCGATCAATATTTTTGTTGATGAAGAACAGGTGAAAGCAGAGGAATGGGAAAATTTCTTGATTGCTAAACTTGATGATGAAGATGGCAGAATTGCCTATACTTTCTTTGAAGGTGAAAATGATTCTCTCACCTATAATGCCACTTATCGCTCAAAACCGGATGATGCTATTTACATCGAAGCTATGGTCAGAAATTCCAATGGAGATGCTAATATTATTTTGAAATCATTATCTTCTGATGATGCCCATATCACTCTACACCTTACAACTCCGAAAGAATATATAGATTTTACTTCAAATTGGTCTGATGAAACAAAAACAGGAATTGCTAATATCTGTACAAATATTCATGATAAAAATAGTATAATTTTTGTTCTCGGAAAAGAAAAAAATGAACCGGAAGAACGGATGTACAATCAGATTATTTCAAAAACTGAAGAATTAAAAGAAAAAGATACAAAAATTATATTGATTTCTCAACGCTCAAATGATTATGATTTCATTGAAGATACTAAAAGTGTTTCCCAAACTGACTTTGGATTCACCGAAATACAATCAAATGAATATCCTTTGATATTTCTTTTGAATAGTGAAAACAAAATTATCTTCTCGGCAAAGGGCTATCAAATGGGAATTGCTGAGTTGCTTTTGAAGAAAATAAAGCATTAATAATTCACCGTAAAGAACGCAAAGAAAAAGATTGATCATTAAAATGACATCTTGTTCCCTATACAAAATTGGGAACGAGATATTTGGTTTGGTAGCAAAACTTGATTCGTAGCGAACAAAGTTAGTGTGAATTGAGGATTGAGGAAAACATTGTATTGAATGATTGGATGTAATTTTTTTAAATCCCGAGTCGGGTTTTGATTGTTTGCAAACGAATAAATTGTTTAGAATAATAATGTGAATAGATATATTTTTCTTAATTGGTTTTCAAAACTCGACTCGAGATTTTACACCTGAACCACTTCTTGTGAAATTAATAATAAAAGCCTAAATTCATTTCATAAATTTAGGCTTTTTATTAGAAATATCTAAGATTAGGATTTATTGGAATTCTTCTATTACCTCTTCTTTCCACTCATCATAAGTTTTGAACCAATGATATTCCGCATTAAGACTGTCAATTGCAGTTTGATTTGTTTCAGAAGCAACTAAGGGTTCGATAATTGATGGAAATTCATCCTCATCGAAAGTGCTAACAGTAGAACTATAATTTAGTAAATCGAATGTAAAGAGTGAATCATTATAATTCACAAAAAGACTGTCAATTGTGCGTTCTACAACAAACAAAGTTGAGTCTTGACCAAAAGTGAACAGATATTGCCAATAATCAATTTCAAGGTTTTTGAAAAAGAGAGAATTATCAACATAGCTTGTATCAGCTGTTTCAAGTTCGTTTTCAAAAATATTTGCGTTATATTCTGTTTTTACAATAATCACTTCATTCCCAGGATTTCCAGCTTTATAGTAAGATTCATAAACGGAATTATCTTGAAAATCTATATGAAAATTTACGCTTTGAGGATTGGAATTACAAGCAATGATAAATAATAATAGAAATAGATATTTATACATTAGTTCTCAAAAAAAGAAAAGGGCATTAAATACCCTTTTCATAAATAAATGCTATTTAAAAAAATATGTTCCCTGCAAAGTAAAGACATCTGCAGTTGTTCCTGTGAATTCAAGACTGAAATTATGTTTATGAATAGCTACACCATAGGTCATCTTAATTTCATTATCATATGATCTCATAAATCCTTCACCCTCACTATTATAATCTTCATAAGTATAAGAATGCTTTGTGAAAGATCTATTGAAACCACCTCTAAACTTAATGAGTTCAAAGAATTTATCTTCGTTAAATTTATGACATAACTCAGCTCCAACTTTATAAGTTGGTAATAATGATCTATATGAATCTGTTTCGATTGTTTCATTGTCATTATTTGAGTCATTATCATCATAATTATCATTAACTTTACGATAAGAAAGTTCTATATCATTATAGACTTTTACTCCTTTAACCGGTTTTAAATGAATACCAATTCCACCTAAAATATTCCAATCAGAATCTTCATATTTACCAGTTAAATCTTCATTAAAAGGTCTAGTTTGTTTTTTTGAATTGAAACCATATCCAACATAAGATGTATAATCAACTGTTTCGCCTTTTACATAATATCTTCCATTAAATTTTAAATTACTCCAGCCATCATTTTCATATTGTCCATATTCAAAATAGTCTGAATCGTTAACTGTGTATGAACCATCCCAAGAACCTATTCCAAAATCTAACGACATATCGAAAAATTTATTTGAATCTAAATCTTTTGTTAAACCAAATCCAAAATCATAATATCTTATTTTTAGATCAAGTTCAGTGTTATTAGTAGTTGTGGAATCAACTATAGTTTTTTCTTTGTCATAAGTACTATTTGAGAATAATTTCACTTTGAAACCGAGATCAAAACCAGCCATTTTAGTAGCAAGAACAACATTTAATCTATTATATGCTGTTAATGATTGATAATTGTAATCCCAGTTAGCGGTTCCTTTATTCTCACCTTTAGCAGCATTGATCTGGATAGCATAATTCTCTTTAATCATGTAACGAACTCCAGAAGAATGAGAAGTGGTTACATTACCATATACATCCTCCTTATCTGTTTGAACTAACCAAAGGCAAGATGAATAGTTAATAAGTCTTTGAGGGTAAGTTGAAATGTTTTTTGAATCGATTAGAGATGAAACATCTCCCATTGCTTTACATCTTGTTCCACCTGCAAAAAGGCTTCCGATAACTAAACTTGTTAATACCATAAGTAAAAATAATTTTTTCATTATTTCCTCCATATTTTTTTATTGAGCAAATATTTTTTATTGTAATTCCATGTCAATCTTATTTTGTGAGCAATGGTTGCAGTATCACTTCATTTTCACTGGATGCATCAGCCATAACTTCGGCAATTAAACCACCCATCATGGCAGCCATCATTCCCGAATTCATTCTGGAGATGTATGTTTTGCTATCAGCTTTTTCATAAATTGCTACACGGCAAGGCATTAATGAAGATACAATTCTCTCTTCGCTTTCCAGTAATATTTTTCCAGCATGATCTGGATGACACAATTCAATAACTTTTACGGGTCGAACTTGCTTATCAAATTTTGCCATAGTTTTTTGAAGATCGTGAATTTTGGGGATTTCCCAACCATGTTCGGCAACAGAAGTTTCAAATACTTCAACACTTTTATCAAAATCATATTGAGATACATCTTCGAATATCATCATTTTGGGCATCACATTAAAAATTCCAATTATAGTAACTACAATACCAAGTACAAAGCCTAATATTGCGTATAATAAAGATTTTTTCATCTTTACCTCCTTTTTTTAGAGGAGGTTTTTTTACGATGATTATCTGTCAAGAATATTATTTGATAGTGTTAATTATTAATGTTTATTAAGAAAAGCTTATCTTTATAGTTGAACCTCAAAACCATTCGGAAGGTTACTTGAGAAGAAGCATTTTATTAGTGGCAAGCACTTTATTACCATGAACCAATTTATAGAGATATATCCCAGAACTAACCGGTTTATCTGAATAATCTGTTCCATCCCAGATAATTTGTTGATTTGGAGATTTATTGATTTGAAGATTTGAAAATGTTTTCACCTTTTGTCCCTTGATATTAAAAATAATTAGCTCTGTATTCTCAACGCTCTCTGAGTTTAAAGAAAAAGAAATTGTTGTTTCAGGATTAAAGGGATTAGGATAATTAAAAAGTTTGGGTAAAACTTTCGCTTCCACTATATCGTCATTTGAATATGTGCTTGGTAATGAACCTGTTGAAAATTTAAGACTACCTTGATCATAAAGAAGTAAGATATTTAAGGAATCATTATCAGCTTTTGAAAGAACGATATTCTTGAGATTATAGCAACCAATATCCCAATCATAAAGGGGTAAAAGATCAAGACCGTCCAAATAATGAAAACTGATCTCTGAATCCATATCTGCTTCACAATAGATCAAATTGCTCTGATCATCTAATAATAGATCCTTAACATTATCCTGCTCTAATTCTCCTAAATGAATAAGCTGATTATCAATAATCTTATACAAATAGGTATCAGATAAAATAACAATGTTACCGTCTTCATCAAATTCAACATCTTCCAATTTATTATAAAACTCAAAAGGATTTTCTAAATAAAAAACTATCTCATCCTCATCATTCTTTGTTAAATTACATAGTTCGTTGTTCTGAGTAGTATAGGCAAGTACAGTAAAACCATTGTATTCTGCCATCTGAAAATCTGAAATTGTGCTATCCGTCTGATATGAAAAGATTGTTTCTGACGGGTTGTTTGGTAACAACTTTGTAATAAAGAATTCTGAACCTCCATTTTTACGAGTTATCTCCTCAAAATTAAAAGGTGAATTAACCTGTAATCTCTTATCACCATGATAACTTTTGTTATATCCTGTAGGAGGATGATAGCCACCAAAATGAAAATTATCCAAATCCCATTCCCAACCATTTTCTTCAGAATGATTATCATTATCTGTACCTGAACGATGCATAAAACCTCGACGAGTTTGGGCAATAGTTCCAAAAATATGCAGATCTCCTCGTTCAAAAACTATATCCGTATAGGGTTCTGGCCAGACAGGATTATACCATGGATAATCTGTTCCATCCGGGAAAATATAGTTGTTGGGATCATTATTGGGGAACCCTTCATAATAGTCAGGATTATAATAAGGATATCCGCTGGGAATATGAATATTACTACTATTAAGATTGAATCCTTGTATATTATCAGGAAGAGTATCACTCTGTGGAAAGACAAATTTATGAAAATCTATATAATTATACAATGTATCATTAGTAGTATAGGGACTGAGACTATTGAAATCTGGAGTTGAACCGTGAGGATGCTGATACTCAAACGTGAGAGCACCATCATAATGGCAAGCCTGATCTCCATAAATCTCTTCATCTCCCCTACCCAAAGCAATGTATGCTCCATAAAGCATTACATCATCACAATTAGGAGACATTATTTCATTAGTTTCAGGATCTCGATGCTTATATTTGATGAATATTTTCTTATCGGTAGCCAATCCAAAATAATCGTTAAGATTTGGGTTTTCAGGATCATCAGGAACTTCACCGGGAATAGTACCTTGGTAGGTAATATCTCCCACAATATAGATATTTTCGGAACTTCCCCAAGCTTGAGTTCCACCAACTACACCCTCTATCCAGAGTTCACTCTCTGCATAAACAGATCCATTGTTTATGACTCCACTTGGTCCACAAGTCCATATCGTATCATAAATTGCAATCTGATTCTCATAGATAAGATCAGTATCTTCATATCAATTTCACCATCATTTTGTGAGATATAAAAATCTTCATTCACGTTACCAATAATGATATTGGTTGTAAAGCTGTATCCATTATTTTCCGAGATTGCTTTATAAAGATTACCTTCTCTACCGTATGTAAAAAATACAAATAATGACCCATCATCCATAATTTCCAAAACCGGATCACTGAGTTGAACAAATTGTTCTGAGAAGACTTCAGTAGTGATTACTTCTCCGGAGGGTGTTATCTTGGCACACATTATTTGACTGTAATGGTGTTTGTAAACTACATACGTGAAGCCATCATAGCTTTTGATAGCTTGCTCAGATATATTCTCTATGAAATACTCAAATGAATTTATACATATTGGATTAGAAAAATCTGCTATAAGCATAATTGTAATAAGTAACATTAAAACCACGATTGCCATTTTTTTCATTTTGATACCTCTTTTTAATCTTATTTAATTCTATAAACATTTAGTGACAAAGTCTTCCATAATCAAGATGATAGTTTCCTGTATCGAGAAGATAATTTACGATGTTATAATAATCGCTTCCACTGTTTCGATGACTCTTGTCAATATTATAATGATCCTTGTCAGTGTTATAATGACTCTTGCCATTGATCAAATATCAATTTCCTTTATACAATTTATCATTACAAATACATCATCCTATTTTACCATATTGTAAATACTTAATAAAACTCAACAGACCAGTTTTTTAACCTCTTATGCTCATAAATAAACTTAGCAGAGAAAAACTTATCCTGCTTCAGCCATTTGATGAAAATGTAATCCCCTTCCCAGAGATGAAGATCGAATAATTTATCATCAGAAATCCATTCTAAGTGACCTTCATCAGAATCTATCAATGTACCGGAGAATTCGGAAGCTGTGAAGAGAAAGACTATCCAATCATTTTCTCCATCGAAGTTCGGGAAGGTGATAACACCATGCAGATGTGGTTTCCTGATAGTAAGACCACTCTCTTCTAAGATTTCGCGTTTCACACATTCCTCCGGTGATTCTCCATCTTCAAATTTTCCACCGAGACCGTTCCATTTATCCTTGTGAAAATCGTTCCGCTTCTTTATCCTATGAAGCATCAAAGTCTTACCTTGATCTTGAACGTAACATAGAGTTGCTAATATTTTCATTTTTTAAACTGTATTTTAAATAGCTTGTTTTTTATTCTTTTTGGATACATTAAACCCAATAATATTAGAAATATAACTATTATAAATACAGTTATCAAAAGATAGATAATTATCATACGAATAATCTTTTTCTTTAGACCAGAAACACGTTGGAAGTAGTGAACTCCTCCTCCAAGCTCACCAATCAGTAGATCATCCAATCCATCATTGTTTATATCGGCAAAATGGGGAAAGAGAACTTTTGATTCTAGAATAATATCATTAAATTCATTTGTAACTAATGAAAAATCGTATAAATTTGGTTCTGTTTGTTCATAATGAGACAATTTATTAGATGATGTATTAATAAAAAGATCTAATAAACCATCGTTATCAATATCCGTGAAAGTGGGCATAGGACGTTCCAATTTACCAATCTTAGAAAAATCATCAGTAACGAATCGAAAGTTTGCAAGATTGTTTTTTTCTTGTTCAAATAAATATAAATTTACAGGATTCGCGATGATCAAATCGAACAAACCATCATTATCAATATCTGTAAAAACTGGCTTAGCAGCCATCTGTACGTTTATATCGTTAAATGTATATGTAACCAAATCAAATTTATATGGATCTACATGATTCTGCTCATAATGAATAAGATGACCGGAAGATTCACCTACAATGAGGTCGAGTAAGCCATTATGATCGAAGTCTATTAGGCAAGGCATCAATTCATAAAATGGATTTTTGAAATCAACCAAATTTGAATTTGATAAATGGAAAAAATTTGATCCCTTTTCTTCTTGCTTATATAAGTTGATATTTCCTGCAACATTACCAATAATAAGATCCAATAAATCATCGTTATTGATATCAGTAACAAAGGGAGTTGATACACTTCCAATATCATTTCCTTCAAATGCATCTGTGATCACATCACCAAAACCAGATTTGCTTCCGATCAGAAGGATAGGTGAATTTCTTTGATTGCCACAAATCATATCTAAAATACCATCTTGATTGACATCAATTAAGAAAGGAGCAGCAAAGGCAAAAGCAAGTTCAACGAAATTATCTGTTTTAAGGAGAAAATCATCAGATCCAATTACTAATTGTTCATAATGAGATAATTTTGATTGTTGTCCTCCGATAATCAAATCTAAGGAACCGTCATTATCTAAATCTCCAAAAAAAGGTATAATATTATAATCGCATTCAACATTAAAAAAGTTATCATCAATAAGAGAAAATATTTCTGAACTTGGTGATTTTTGCTCATATATAACCAATATCTCATATTTATTTTGACGATTCCCAATAATCAAATCCAATAATCCATCATTATCAATATCAGTAAAAGAGGGATACATATTTGATCGGGTACTCAAATTATTGAAATTTTTTGATGCTAATGTAAATTCATAAGATGAAGGTTTGCTTTGTGCATACCATTTCAATGTCCCGTCATTACTTCCAATAATCAAATCTATTAAGCCATCATTATTAAAATCAGTAAATGTAGGAGAAGCAGATAATCCAACCATAATATCATTAAAATTTCGAGAGACCAGATGAAAACGCTCAGGATTTGAACTTTCTTGCTCATAATGAAATAGATTACCTCTAATATTTCCGACAATCACATCTAAAAGTCCATCATTATCAATATCAATAGCTGCCGGTTTAGAAAGTGACATTCCCTCTCCCCAACCTCCTTCGTGAATTTCTTCAAATTCAATCGAAAAGAGAAAAGTTGAGCATAATATACTCAGTGTTAAATAAATTATCATTTTCATTGTTGTCTCCAATTCTTTCTTTATCTGTTTTATCTGCGAATATCAGCGGTTGAAATATTCTCTTTGAAGTTTTTCTACTGTTCTTCCAAAGGAAATACCAACCAAAGAATAATATAAAATGGAATTCCAATACCACCGGAGATAATTAGAATTATAAAAATCAATCGAATAATAGATACATCGAAATTGAATCTATCGGAAAGTCCGCCGCAAACTCCGGCAATTATCCTTTTATCCCAACTACGATATATCTTGGTTGCCCTCGGTTTGTTTTCATCATCCACAATTGTGAATTCACCTTCATCATCACGTGGCAAGATTATTGCTAATACGATATAAGCAATTGCACCTGCCCCGCCGATAAATAAAGACGCTCCAAAGATGATTCTAATGATTGAAACATCAATTCCGGTAACTTCATACATTCCACCACATACACCAGCGATAACTTTTTCTTTGTTTGATAAATGTAACTTTTTCATAATTTTCTCCTTAATTATTTTTTTCATTTTAAACTTTTCTCATCAGATATTTCTTCCTATGAATTATCTATTGAATTATTAAACCATTTCTAATACGAAACTTGTTTATATTCCTAATATTGTAAAGATAAAATTTGACATAAGATTGTAATTTTCTGTTCTTGAAAAAAATCTTTGAAGATAGGAGCAAAGAATGTATGTAAATAAAATTGAAATAAGAACCCACCGCCGTGAAGAATTGGTAGATATTACCTCTAAGGTTAGAATGCTTATTAGGAATCAAAACCAAAACGATGGTAAAATCACTTTATTTGTACCTCATACTACTGCTGCTGTTACCATAAATGAAAATGCTGATCCTACAGTTCCAGGAGATATTATTTTTTCTCTGAACAAGATTTCACCCATCTATAGAGAGTTTCGTCATCTCGAAGGTAATTCTGATGCTCACATAAAGAGTTCTTTGATAGGTAATACACAGGATATCTTCTTTCAAGATAAAGAATTGATCTTAGGAACTTGGCAAGGAATCTTCTTTTGTGAATTTGATGGATCCAGACATCGGCACGTTATTACTATAATTCAGAATGTGTAAGAAAATGAAGATAAATTTCTCGCAAAGACGCTGAGACGCAAAAAGGAAAATATACGGAATATCCAATGATGAAAGAAAGAAAAACCCCTCTAACTCCCCTTCGTAAGGGAAAACTGCTCCCTTCCCATTACGAAGGGAAAGGATTGGGGATGGGGTCAAAAGGTTACTGTTTTGTCCGTGTAAATCAGTGGCAGAAAAAGAAAATCTGTATTCTTCCTCTTTTTCTCTGTGTTCTCTGTGGTTACTCTTATTTTTTGTTCGTTTTGTTTGTCTTGTTCGTTGCTATACTCTTTTAGGCTACCGGAGTTAGGATAATATGAAAAAAATATTCTGGCTATCCGGTGAACCTTCCGGTGATCTGCACGCTTCTTATGTTTTAAAAGAGTTATCTGATAAAAATATCTATCATTTTGGAATTGGTGGCAAGTTGATGCAGAATGAAGGATTAAATCCAATTTTACCATTTGAGAATTTTTCTGTAATGGGATTTATAGAAGTTCTTAAGCATCTTCCTTTTTTCCTCAATGCAGAAAAGAAAATTATACAAGCAATTATTGAGACTAAACCTGATTTGGTAATTTTGATAGATTACCCCGGCTTGAATATGCGTGTTGCAGAAAAAGCAAAGAAAATGGGATTCAAAGTTCTCTATTATATCGCACCCCAATTCTGGGCTTGGAAAAAGAAACGCCTGATCAAGCTCAAACGATTTACAGATCATATTTGCCATATTCTGCTTTTTGAAGAGCAGTATTTTAAAGCCAAACAAATAAATTCCACTTATGTTGGACATCCCATTGCTGAAGAGATCGAAGTGCAATTTAGTAGAGAAGAATTTGCTGATAAGTATTCATTGGATTTGAATAAAAAATGGATAGGTTTTTTACCCGGTAGTCGCAAAACTGAGATTGGAAAAATCCTGCCAATATTCCTTAGATCAGCATCTCTAATGGATGACAACAAATTTGAATTTATCTTTTCTCAAGCTGATAGTGCTGATATTTCTTTTTTTGTTTATCCGGAATTTACCAAAGCAAATTTTCATTTGATCAAAGGTAATAATTACGAGATTATGAAACATTGTGACTTTCTATCAGTTACCAGCGGTACTGCTACTATTGAGACAGCTTTTTTAGGAACTCCCTTTATCATAGTTTACAAAGTAAATCCTCTCTCTTATGAAATTGGAAAAAGGATTATCAAAATCAAACGAATTGGCTTACCAAATATAATATTGGATGATGATATTCTCCCTGAATTTATTCAGAAAGATGTAAATCCTCATAATATTAGTAAAACAATTCTACATTTTTTGAATGATCAGGACGAATATTTGAAAATTAAGAATAAGTTAAAAGGATTAGCTTCAGTTCTAGGAAATAAAAAAGCCTCTCACGAGACTGCAAAAATTATCCGGCAGTTGATACAATAATATGAAATTACTTAAAAATAATAACACAGCCAATAAGATATTGTTCTTTCTTGAAAAATATATCGGAGCCTTTTTTATTTATGTACTTGGACAAACCTTGCAGATAAGAGTTTTCGGAGAAATACCATCTGGGAATGTTATTTATGCCTTCTGGCATCGTAATATGATACCTTTACTTTTTTTTCGGAGAAACGAAGGAGTAGTAATAATGATATCTTCTTCCAAAGATGGAGAATTGATCTCTGGTCCGGCAGAAGCTTTAGGATTTCAATCAGCTCGTGGTTCTTCTACGAGAGGTGGTTCTTCTGCCATAAAAATGATGATTAAGATGTCAAAAGAAAACTCTCTTGCCATAACTCCAGATGGACCCAAAGGACCTGATAGAAAAATTAAACCAGGGATAATATTATTAGCATATTTTACAAAAATCCCTATAATTCCAGTGGCTGTAGATATTAAAAGTGAATTTGTTTTCAATTCTTGGGATCGGTTTCGACTTCCCAAATTATTCAGCAGAATAAATATTCGCTATGGAGAACCGATTGCAGTAAACTCCAAAAAAGATTTTGAAAGTAAACAAAAAATATTGCAGAAAAGTATGGAAGATTTAGAAAAAATAAATAAAATAAAGTGAGGAAATTATGAAATTATCAAATCGAGCTATTCAAATTCAAGCATCACCCATCAGAAAATTGATGCCTTATGCGAACAATGCCAAAGCAAAAGGCTTAAAGGTTTATCATCTGAATATCGGACAACCGGATATTGAAACTCCCCGAGAGATGTTAGATGTTTACGCAAATTATGAAGACAAGGTTCTTGCCTATGGACCTTCACAAGGATTGGAAATCTATCGAAAAAATCTGGTAAAATACTATCTCCGTCATAAGATCGAAATAAATATTGATGATATTATCGTTACAACTGCCGGCTCAGAAGCAATAATTTTTGCAATGATGGTAACTTGCAATCCCGGTGATGAAATAATCGTCCCTGAACCATTTTATACAAATTACAATGGATTTGCAACTATGGCTGGAGTAAAGCTCATTCCACTCACAACTTACGCAGAAGATGGTTTTGCACTTCCCGATGATGAAAAAATATTAGATAAAATTAATGAAAGAACAAAAGCGATAATGATCTGTAATCCGGGAAATCCTACCGGTGCTGTTTTTGAGAGAAAAGATATTTCAAGAGTAACTCGCATTGCCAAAGAACATAGTCTATATGTAATTTCTGATGAAGTCTATCGTGAATTTATCTATGACGGACTTTCTCATACCAGCATTTTAGATATGCCCGGAATGGATGATTTGGGAATAATGGTAGATAGTATTTCAAAGCGCTACAGTGCTTGTGGAGCTAGAATCGGTTGCATTATTTCGCGAAATAAAGAATTGATGGCTGCCACTTTGAAATTTGCTCAGGCACGACTTTGTCCTCCTACAATTGATCAACTCGCTGCCAATGCTGCCATAGATATTGAAGAACAATATTTTAAATCAATTTTAACAGAATATGATAAGAGAAGAAACTTAGTTTATGATGCTTTAGTCAATATTAAGGGAGTTATTTGTGAAAAGCCCAAAGGTGCGTTTTATATAATTGCTAAACTTCCGATCGAAGATGCCGAAGATTTTGTAAAATGGTTGTTGGATGATTTTAATGTGAATAATGAAACTGTGATGCTTGCTCCAGCTCAAGGATTTTATGCAACAGAAGGTTTGGGGAAAAACGAAGTTCGGTTAGCATACATTTTGAATGAAGATGATTTGAAAAAAGCAATGAATATCTTTGCAGAAGGATTGAAAAAATATATTGAAACAAAATAGCTATTTTCAGAGATAAAATCTTGTTCCCAAGCCCCAGCTTGGGAACACAATAACTTTTAGAAGCCCCTGCTTCGTTTTGTCTATCGCTAAGCGGGGCTTAAATTTTTAGTTCATTCCCAAGCTGAAGCTTGGGAACGAGTTTTAACTATTTTTTCTCTGCGTTCTTTGCGTTCTTTGCGTTCTATTCTCTGCGAACTCTGCGTGAACTCTTAATTTAAACAACTCTACTTTTCACAGTCACCAGCATCTTTTGCAACAGCCAAAAATACATCTTTACCATTAATATCCCATTCAGTCATATCTTTCTCGTGAGTTTCAATCAAGAAGATACAATTCCCTAAAGTTTCACTTTTGATATAATCTGCAAACTTCTTGAAAACTTCTTGAATTTCAGCATCACCATTATAGAAAATCTTTATCCGATCCATAATTTCAAATTTATTTTCTTTTCGAGTGAATTGAATTTTGTTCACCAGTTCGCGTGCAAAGCCTTCTTGAATCAATTCCGGAGTTAAGTTTGTATTCAAAGCTACATAAAATTCTTTATCCGCTTCAAACACATAACCCTCTCTATCCTTGATCATTATCTGAATATCTTCCTCAGTGATTTTGAAAGTTCCGCCGTCAATTTCCAAGAAATAATCCTTACCTTGATGTAATAAATTTACAAGGTGTGAACCATCCATTGCCAAAAGTGCAGAAGAGATGTGTTTTACGTGTTTCCCAAATTTTGGACCCATTACCTTGAAATTCGGCTTAATCTCATATTGCACAAAGCTATCTTTCTCTTTGATAAATTTGATCTGCTTTACATTGATCTCTTCTTTGATCAATCCTTCCATTTGCACAACTGCTTCTCTATATTTTTCAGGAATATACAATGAATCCAATGTTTGACGAACCTTGATCTGACAACTATTTCTAGCTGCCCTTCCCAAAGAAACAAGATTGATAACGATGCGCATCTTTTCTTCTAATTCAGGATAAATCACAGTTTCATCGGGAGTAGGATATTTCTCAAAATGCACACTTTCTTTAGACGTTAAGTTAGTAAAGATTTCCTCAGCAATGAAAGGAGCAAAAGGAGCGATAAGCCTGCTTACATCAGCCAAAATTTGATAAAGAGTGAGATAAGCATTTTTCTTGTCATCTGTGAGTTCCATCACCCAAAATCTTCTTCTGCTACGACGAACGTACCAATTTGAAAGATCATCAATCACAAAACTTTGGATAGCCCGTACAGTTTTAGTAAGATCGTATCCATCATTATTCAGGTTCACATTTTTGATAAGGTTATTCAGTTTTGAAATTATCCATTTATCAATTTCGGAATCCTTTTTATTGGATATAGTATATGTTTTTGCATCAAAATTATCAATATTTGCATAAGTAATGTAGAAAGAGTAAACGTTTTTCAACGTTCCAATAAATTTATTGATAATCTCAACTACACCTTTTTCATCAAATTTTGTGGGAACCCAAGGTGGACTTACAGCGAGTAAATACCAACGATTTGCATCTGCTCCAAACTTCTCCATTAGTATTTTCGGATCAACACTATTTCCTTTGGATTTACTCATTTTTGAACCGGTTTTATCAAGAATCAGATCATTAACCAACACATTTTTATAAGATGATTTACCTTTGAGAAGTGTAGAAATTGCCAGCATTGAATAAAACCAACCTCTCGTTTGATCTATTCCCTCACTGATGAAATCTGCCGGGAAAAGTTCAGTATCAAATCGTTCTTTATTTTCAAAAGGATAATGCCATTGTGCAAAAGGCATAGCACCACTATCAAACCAGCAATCAATCACTTCGGACGTTCGTTTCATAGTACCATTACATTTAGAGCATTTTAGATGAATATCATCCACATAAGGTCTATGTAATTCAATATCATCCGGTACTTCTGAGCCATCAGTCAATTTGCCTTTTTCTCGCAATTCACTGATAGAACCAATTCCTGTTTTATAATTACAATCTTCACAAACCCATATATTTAAGGGGGTTCCCCAAAATCGGTTTCTAGAGATTGCCCAATCAATATTATTTTCTAACCATTCACCGAATCTTTTCTCGCCTACAAAAGATGGAAACCAGTTAATTTCGTGATTATTTTTTATCATCTCCTCTTTATATTCACTCGTTTTGATGTACCAACTGGAACGAGCATAGTAGATCAGTGGACTTTTGCAACGCCAGCAATGAGGATAACTGTGAGTTATTTGCATTCTTTTATACAGTTTCCCTTCATCTTTCATATTACGAATGATAGATTTATCAGCATCTTTTACAAATTGTCCAGCCCAGTTTGTTATCTCTTTAGTAAATTCTCCTGCTCCATTAACTGGTTGAATTACCGGAAAATCATATTTTTGTCCTAAAGCATAATCATCTTGCCCAAAAGCAGGAGCTGTATGAACAATCCCAGTTCCATCATCCATTGTTACATAATCTGCCAAAGCAACAAAAAATGCTTTCTTTTTTGGAATCACAAATGGGAAAAGTTGATCATATTCCTTGTATTCAAGTTCTTTTCCGAGATATTTTTCAACGATTTCATAATCTCCATCAATCACTTCTAATCTCGCTTTGGCAAGGATAAGAAATTCATCGTTGTGTGAAATTTTTACATATTCTGAATTTGGATGAACTGCCAAAGCTACATTGGAGATCAAAGTCCAAGGAGTAGTTGTCCAAGCCAAAAAGTAGCTATTTTCTTCATCTTTAAGTTTGAATTTCACAAATACAGACGGATCTTCGGTATCTTGATATCCTTGAGCAACTTCGTGGCTGGAAAGCGGAGTTCCGCAACTGGGGCAATAAGGAACTATTTTATGACCTTTGTAGATCAATCCTTTTTTCCAAAACTCATTCAATATCCACCAAACTGTTTCAATATAATCGTTTTCAAGAGTGATATAAGGATTTTCCAAATCAATCCAATATCCCATAGTTTTCGTCATTTCCCGCCATTCTTTCTCATAAGAAAAAACAGATGACTGACATTTTTTGTTAAATTTTTCAAAACCGTATTCAACAATATCCTTTTTGTCTTTGAGACCTAATTTTTTTTCAACTTCGATCTCTACAGGCAAGCCGTGTGTATCCCAACCGGCTTTTCTCTTTACTTGGAAGCCTTGCATTGTTTTATAACGGCAAACTGCATCTTTTATAGTTCTGGATATCACGTGATGTATTCCCGGCATTCCATTTGCAGTGGGTGGTCCTTCATAAAATATAAATTGTTCTTTGCCTTCTCTTATATCTATACTCTTCTGAGCTATATTATTATCTTCCCAATATTTTTTTATCCTTTGTTCCATTTCGGATACTTTTTCTTTGGGATCAAATGTTTTGTACATTAAAAATCTCCTTTCTATTCTGCTTTATCTTCTTTCTCTTTTTCTTTATCTTCTTCAAATAATTCCTTAAAATGTTCAAACAATTCAGGAACAGATTTTACATAATCTTTCCATAGTTTTTCTACTTTTTCCATATCAACACATTTAACGCAGGGAACCAATAAATTTTCTTCGGTAACACCAATATAACCGCGATCATAACAGGTTTTACATTTTTTCTTTATCCTGTTATTGACCGCAAAATCTCTCACTTTTTCTAAATGTTCATCTGGTAATCTATACATAATTTTTCTCCTAAATTTATTCAACAGAACTTTTTAAACTATATTTTATGTCAAATACTATTTGTTTGTGACTGTTTTAAAGTTGATTTTTTTATGGTTATATGGTTTTGAAATGAAATTCAGCTAACTGAAATGCTTTTGGGACTTTGATTTTTGGGAAAGTACATTTTCCTCAATGAACTCATCCTGCTGTCCTTCTCTTAATTTCAAGAGAAGGAATATAAGAAAAACAAGAAGAAGAAAAGCTGAAGTCATCCCTCGCTTTAGATAAAGAGAGGGACTGAGGGCATAGGTGTTAACCTAACTTTATAACATCCTGTCCTTTTGGAAGTTATCTCGACA
>JAIORE010000104.1 GCA_021108315.1 Candidatus Cloacimonadota bacterium | reverse complement strand
TTTGAGGACAATATAATTTTATCTATGCGTCAAGTCAAGCTTGACTTGACACTAGCTGAGTGATTCTATTGCTCAGCTTAGTTTTTTAGCTTTATAAAATTAAAAAACTAACTAACGAAAAATATAAAGTGGTAATTATTCTGTTGTCTAGAATGGAGATAGTGAATTTTGAAGGAGAGTGAAATGGGAAAAAAGAATTTGGTAAATAATCTTACAAAATTCAATTACAAATTTCAAGAAAATGAGAATGAAATTATTATTAATAGTAATTTCAAATTAAATATTCACGTTAATTTTAAAGATGACAAAGTAGATATTACTTCAGAGTTAGTTGGCTGGAATTTTTTAACTGGTCTTATTCATATGAAATTAGAAAATGCAATTAAATATTCATTATTCGGATCATTAATTATCATTGTAGTTTTACTTTTTGCAAAAACTCTGTGGGGAGATTATTTCCCAATTTTTCTTTATTTATTTGTGAATATTTGGAGTGTTGGCTTCATTTCGTTTTATAATGTTAAATTCGAAAATATGAAAACTCGAATATATAATTGGCTAAAAGATTAATTTTTGGTAAATTTTTAAAGCAGATTGTAAAAAAATGCCACTAACAAACTAAGGATTTCCTCGCATAAGCATACGTGGAAATCTTGTTGAAAACAAGCGTGTCAGCTGTTTGTCATAGACTTGATTCCATATTTTCCATCCTAACCCTAATTCTCCTCTGATAAAAATAAATAAAAACAGAAGTAGAAAGAATAATCATAATTCCGATAGTGCTCCAAAGATCAGAAGTTTCATTGAAAATTAGATAACCGATAACAGCAGCAAAAATCACATTTGTATAGTTGTAAACAGCAATATCAACAGCTGGAGCAAGTTTGTAAGCATAAGTGAGAGACATTTGTCCCGAAGCAGCAAATAAACCTGTTCCCAATAAATAAAACCATTGATTCATACTTGGCATTTGAAATTTGAAAATCAAAAAAGGAAGCAGTCCAACCACAGAAACGAATGAAAAATAAAAGACAATTGTTGCAGGTTTTTCTTTATTACCAAGGAATCTAACTGTAGTATAAGCTGCTCCGGCTGCAATAGCGGATAGAAATCCTGAAAGAGCAGGAATAACAGAAAGATCGAACTTGGGCTTGATAATCAGTAATGAAGCTAAGAAAACAATGATCAATATGGGGATATGAAGTTTTAACAATTTTTCTTTGAGGAAAAACCAAGCAAAAATCGTTACAAAAAAAGGTGAAAGTTTATTCAACATAGATGAATCGGCGAGACTAAGTCGTGAAATTGCAATAAAATACAATATCACTCCACCTAATCCGAGTAATGATCTAAGCAAAAGATATTTCTGATTTTTCCGTAAACCAAATAATGGAACTCCAGCTTTTTTTATCAGAATAAATGCCACAATCAGGCTTATCATATTTCTAAAAAAAACTTTTTCAATCACAGGAAGATCGCCCGCAAGTTTCACCATTGCTCCCATAAAAGCAAAAGATAATGCCGAAATCAGCATCAATACTACAGCTTTAAATTTATTAGACAATCTATTACCAAATTTTAAATTATAAATGAGAAATTGTAATTGTAAAAATCATGTTTGTTTTTTTCGTGAAAATTAGTGTTAATTAGTGGTTTCAACTCTTATCTTCCTTCTTAATTAAATCACAATAAACGTGATTCCCCGATTAGAACGATTTAGGTCTTTATCGTTTGATAACTTCGGGAAATATGAGAGCAATCTTTTCCCATTCGGATTTGTTCTACTGAAATCTTTTCCACTTACAAAAAACTTCAATTTCCCCTGTCCACAAAGTTGTTGAAAATATTCTCGAAGACAATATCGCAATTCACCACCAACTCCACTGGAACCATAACCGTGGATGATTTTTATCACTTTTGTATTATCATAACTTGCTTTGAAGAGTGTAGATTTTACCATTTTGATAGCTTGTTCACAAGTTGGCATTCCGATTTTAATATTTTTTGTAACATATTTATCAGATTTTTGTTTTGAACTTGATCTTGTTTTTTTTGCTCCATTTCCACAAAAAGGACAGATTGGACTAAAATCATCAATCTCATTACCACAGACTTCACAAATTTTCATAATTTAATAAAACCTCTGAATCTTATCTCCTGATAATGTGTGATATTCTTTATAAAGATTTGCGGTAAGACAGGAGTGAATAGGAAGAATCGCTACAATATCACCAATTTTAAATGTTTTTAATTGTTCTGGACTTATTTGAAAAATTCCATGTTCTTGGGTAAGTTTCGTTACTTTGATAGGTTGTTCAGGAAATATCCAACCACTTTTTTCAGGAATTGCAACTTCACCGAAATATTGATTATTCTTTTCATCCAATAGATATTCTTTCGATAAATGAACTGCTCCACCGTAAATTACTATCTCATTTCTATCAGAATTTTTGGAAACGATCGGACAATAAACAGCTATGGAAATATTTCCTTTTATACAACTCCCAAGTTTGAACTGCATCAAATCATAAAAGGCAAAATTTCCAGGACGAATTTCATCAATTCCAATGAAATTTTCCATCAAACTGCAAGAGGGTGTATCTCCAATTGAACAAATAATATTAGGATAATCACCTATAAAATGATTTTTGAGTTTACTCATTAGTTCAAGATTTTGGGTGTGAATTTTAGAAATTTCAGAAACACTTTGAGTGGAATAAGTATTACCTGCATGAGTTAGAAAACCTTTGAATTGTAAGTTTTTATTGCTCTTTACTATTGAAAGTATTTTTTCAATCTGTGAAATATCTTTGATTAAAAAACCTGTGCGATGATAGCCGGTATCAATTTTTATGAAAAAACCTAATTTACTTGTGACTTTCTTTTCAATGGATTCGACTGTTTCAATATCGCAGATGAGAATATTCAAAGCAATTTTTTTTGCTAGAACATTTATTTCTTTAATTTCCATTAAATTAACAGGAAAAGCTATTGTAATGTCTTTCCAACCATTTTTGGCAAAGTATTCCGCCATTTGAACTGATGAAACTGTAATAGAATCAATTCCATTTTTTCTAAACCATTCACCAATTTCAGCAGATTGATGCGTTTTGAAATGGGGACGAAATATCAGATTATTACGATTTGCTTTTTCTGTCATAAACTGGATATTTTGTCTTACTTTTGATTCATCTATGACTAATGTTGGTTTTTTTATCTTTAATTTTTGGAAATTTTTTATCATAATAACACTTTTAGCAGTATCACAAACAATCCTGTTTGTTTAAAGATTCAAACAATACAAAAGATACAAACAGGATTGTTTGTATTACTCTATGTTCTCCCTAATCTCTGTGGTAAAGATTTTAGCTTATTTTTACTCAAATTTATGTTCGTTTTCCTGAATCCATTTCTCAGCAGAAAAAGCAGCGATTGCTCCATCAGAAACAGCGGTAACTACTTGTCTTAAAGTTTTGTGAACAATATCACCGGCAGCATAAACACCGTGAAGTTTTGTGTGCATATTTTCATCAGTGAGAATGAATCCCTGATCATCGTAATTCAATTGGTTTTCAAAAATTTTATTGTTGGGAATAATACCAACATAAATAAATACTCCATCCACATCTAATTTGCTTGTTTCTTTTGTTTTTTTATTGAAAAGAGTAAGTGATTCTACTCCATTTTCACCGTTTACTTCTTGCGGAACAGTATCCCAAATAAATTCCACTTTTTCATTTTTGAACACTCTATCACGTACAATTTTTACTGCCCGCAATTCGTCTCGACGGTGAATCAAATATACTTTTTTCACGAAGCGAGTTAAGAACATTGCCTCTTCTACTGCTGAATCTCCACCACCGATTACCGCAACTGTTTTCCCACGATAAAGAGCACCATCACAAGTTGCACAATAAGAAACTCCTCGTCCTGTAAGTTTCATTTCACCCGGAACACCTAATTTACGAGGATTTGCACCGGTTGCAATTATCAAAGCTTTTGTTCTATAAGTTGTTTTATTCGTTTCTATCACTTTGCAAGCACCATCTAATGTTACATTTTTCACTTCCTCTGTTTTGAATTCTGGACCAAAACGATCTGCTTGTTTCTTCATTCTATCTGTGAGAGTGAATCCATCCAAGACTTCTTCAAAACCAGGATAATTTTCGATCTCCATCGTTTGAGTGATCTGTCCACCAACTAATCCGTTTTCAAAAACAACTGTGTTCAATCCTCCACGAGCTGCGTAAATTGCCGCACTAAGACCGGCAGAACCTGCTCCAATTATCGCAATATCATAATTCATAAATCCTCCAAATTTATTAATAATTTATAATATCAGTATAATGTTTTTTTAGATTTTAGCAAAAAAAATGGCATGTGCCCAGATATCAAAAAACAAATTCTACATACAAAAACCTGAGTTTTCCATGAAAAAAAATATTGAACTGTAATTTGTTAATTTTCAATAAGTTACAGAATTCTTAGTGTAGGGTGAACTAATAATTCTTGACATACATTTTATTAGCAGCTTAGTCGTTTTATGTAATGTTATTGGGAGATAAATTTATGAATTTTACAATTTTTTTTTGTGTATTTTAAAAAGTGACTTAACCATACACTAATTGGGATTATAAACCATTACAATCATTAAAGTTAACCATAAACCGATATTATATCATAGAAGACTTAGGAAAAAATGTCTCTGCAATTTATCAAATTGATATGAGTTACAGAGACAAAAAAATATTTTGGTAAAAGTATAATAGGTGTAGAATTTAAAAAGCTATTCAACACATTTTAAAATTATCCTATTTGAGCATTATCATTCTTTTACTATCAATTACCTTATTATCAATAACTAATTTGTAAAGGTAAATTCCAGAGGCTGCTGTTTTTCCACTTTCATCTCTGCCATTCCAAACCACTTCATTCATTCCTAATTCACAATTTGTATTTCGTAATTCTCTTATCTTCTGTCCTTTCAGATTGTAAATTTCAATTTTCATGTTTTTCATGTTTTTCGTGGTTTCAAAACTTATTGTAGTTTGAGGATTAAAAGGATTTGGGTAGTTTTGTAAACTAATAATTGGCTTGTACAAAATATTTTCTGCCCCAACATTGTCACTTGTATTGAAAGTAAATCCATAAACTTGAGGTTCTTCAAGATCACCTTGGGTAAAAGTAAATGAAAATCCAAAACCATCTGTACTGGTTACATTAATTTGGATGTGAATTAAGCGGGTTCCACCAGCTGGAATTTCAATAGACAAAGGGAAATTGGGCATGAAACATGAACTGGTATCACAAACGGTCAAAGTCCAATTTTCTGGTACATTTTCGGTGGAATACAAAAATGTATAAATTTGAGATTCAGAACCATTATTAGATATAGTCATCCATTCAGATTCATAAAGATAAGTTCCGTTGTCAGCAAAGGAATCACCTACAATATTTTGATCGAATGGAACATCAAAGTCAAAATCAGCAAAAACAGAACCTATGCTCACAATTAAAGCAATAAATATTAATAATTTTTTCATGATAATCTCCTTTTTTTCTCTTTCCGAAGCTTCCATCATAGAAATTCTCTCAACTAAGATTCGGAAAGTTTATCTTACAACCCTACTTTACCACTTATATAGCCTAAGTCCCTATTAACACTCACAATTGCAAAAATTTATTAGACGTAATTTAATCTTGATCTAAAAAATCAGTTTTTCACGAGAATTGTTCTATTCTATTTTATATTTCTCATCTTTTTAAGCACTTTTTTGTTTATTTGTTTGACAAATTATACTAGCTTTTTGTTTTGAATATGATTTGTCTTGAATTTTCTCTGTGTAGTTCTGTAAAATAATTGGAATTCAATTTTTTGTTCAATAATTACTCCTAATAGCAATATTATTTTCTTAGACGTATACCATTTTACTTAATTACATTATTTATGAGTCATATAAAGCTGTCAAGATTTAAAATTATTAGACGTAAATTAATATAGCAATATTCTTATCTCTTTTAATAACAGTAAATTATGGAATTAGGAATATCTTAACTGGTAAACATGGGTTACAACATATCTTTTTTTTATCTTCCGAATTTACCAAAATAAGGTTACCTGTAAGAAAAGCTTGGGAAGTATCTCAAACAATCTTGTTTGAGCAATAACAAACAGGATTGTTTGTTTTACATTGCCTAAAACGTAGTAGAAATTTCTAACCTTACTCCATCAAATTCAGGCTGAATTTTACAAACTCCATTTCTACATACTTTTCCGGCTTTTTCTTGTCCAGCAAACAAACGCAGTTCTGTGTTGGTTAAAATATTTACAGAAATCTCAAAACCTAACCAAATATCTTCATCATTAGCTTCAAATGAATCACCTTTTTGGGTTTCTGCAATTGCTGATAAAGATAATTTTGAAAAAGCAATATCTGCTTGTAATTTTGGTTCATAATGCGTATCCGAAGATTGACCGATACTTTCTTCTACGATCTGATATTCTGCCTTTAAAGCAACAGGAAGTTCAAAAATCGAAAAATCAAGTGATAAAATTGGTTCAATATCCTTTTTCCAATATTTATCTTCTTCCCATTTTTCAAGGTGCAAATATTCTGTTTTTATCGTAATAAATTCAAATTCTCTTTTATATTCTGCATAAAGGTCAGATTGTCGAATTGTTTTATCTTCTGACCAGCCTTCAGCATAATTGATAGTAAATTCATTCTCATAATTTGGAATAAATTTAATTTCTCCCATTATCCCTTTTTCATCTAAACCAAGTTCATGGCTATCCAAAAGTGGTTCTTCACTATGATTTACAGTTGGTAGATCAGAAAGTTTGCTATTAAAATTTTTATAATCCTTATAGGCTGCCACAAAAGTAAATTTTCCAAGATATGAAATTAAATTGGCATACAAAGCATCACCTTTGAGATTTTCATCATTATCTTCTTCACTATGGGCATATTCACCAGAAAATTCAAGTATATCCGAGCTAAAATGAATTCTTCCATTATAGATCACTTTTTTGAGATAGTCGTTATCCACATCATCTTCAAGTTTCTGATTTATATTGTGAAGAACAAATGCTGTCGCTAATCCAAAGTTCTCAAAAATATCATATTCAATGTCAATTGCTCCAACTATATCTTTTTCATTCTCATCTTGATAATTAAGCTCATCTTTTTCCATAAAACCTGCAAAAATTTTGGGTTGAAATTTACCATAAAATCCGGCATAATACAATCCCATAAAAGAGGAATCAATCTCAAAATCTTCATCATAATAACCATTTAAAACCATTCCCGAGCCAATCACTGCTTCAAAAGTTCCGATTCTAGTTAGAAAATTGTCAGTTTCCACTTTCGCATAATATTCTTTAAAATAGAGGTCATGATCTTCTGCATATAATTCTGTAGCTGTTGACGAATATTGGTTATATTTGGGCATATATGAATTAAAAGAAATTCCCATTTGCAAAGCTTTATAGAACGTTTGAAATTGAAATTTATGAGCTAAGTTGATCTTATAATCATCACCATATTTTTCCTGATATTCGGTGGTCATTTTGCGATAATACAGTTCAAAATCATTTATTCCAGAGAAATCCCATACATCTTGAGCAATAATATTTGATACAAGCAAGATAAACAAACTCGCGAATATGATTTTTTTCATCTCTTATTTTCCTGAATTACTATTTTTATTTTTTACTTTATTGGGAGTATTTGGAACTACTCTAGATGGAGATTTTCCGATTTTTTTTATCTTTGGTTTAGGATCATTAGGGATTGTTCCATCTGTAGTTACATTGATTTCTCCTGTTTTCATCTCAACTTTTAAGATAGGAGCGTGTTTTGATACAGATTTTTTTAGTTTAGATTTGAACATCACAATGTTTTTTTTAATAGAGATACTATAAATTGCCTCATCAGTACTAATCATACTAGCACCCAAATATTTAATTAATTTTGGAGTTGTTAAATTGAGCAGATCTTTTCCAGCTCCTCCCATAGAATTAGGAGTTTTCCAATAAGCAAGGGTAGTTCCAGAAAGATGGTGTAGATGAGATACTATTTTATTATCTTTTTTTGATAAACTTTTCATTGCCCCAAGTTCATCTTTTTTCATTCCAATTTGTTTCTTATTAATGTGTTTTATATTTGATTTTTGCTTAGTCTCTTTTGTCTTTTTAAGTTCTTCCTTTTTCATTCCGATCTGTTTTTTCTTATCAATCATTATTTCTGATTTTGATTTTATCTTTTTTGTTGCTCTCCATTTTTCAATAACTTCAATATAATGTTTTTCATCTCCCAAGTTATATCCTGCATGATCATAAAGAACTTTTCCCTTTTGATCTACAATGATTGTTCTGGGAATAGAATTTACATTCATTTTTTTCTGTAAGTCTCTATTAGTATCAAAAAGAACTGAAAAATTATACCTATTTGATTTCACAAAAGCTTTAGCATTTTCTTTTTTTCTTGGTTTATCAGTACAAATAGTCAAAACAGTTACATCTTTGTAGTTATTATGGATTTTATTGAGTTTAGGAAGAGCCTTTTTACAAGGCGAGCACCATGTTGCCCAAAAATCAATTATTACAAGACCATCTTTTTGAAAGTCTGATAATTTCATTTTTTTCCCTTTCATATTTTCAAGACTGAAATCATTTACTTTGTCTAAAGCCAAGACATTAAGTATTGTTGATAATAAAAAAATACTTAAAATTACAACTTTTAGATTTTTTCTGATAAGATTACTTTCCATTTTTTTTAACATAATTTTCTCCCTTTATTCTTGTTTTGAAACCACAAAGTACGCAGCTAATATTAAATTCATTTTTCCTTGTGTTTTTGCGATTTCTCTTTTTTCATTATTCATTATTAGTTATTCACTATTTAATTTGTAGTTTCTTTTAATAATTTTAATTTATTGCTTTTGTTAACACATTATACACATTACATGTATTTGTATTAAACACTTCTTCTACAGTTTGAATCCAGATCACTAAAATCAAATCTTCTGAAACTTCCGGTGGAAATTCATCTAAATCTGTAATACTAAATTCTATTGTTTCTCCATTATAAGCACTGATATCAATATCATTTCTATAATAAACCACATTATGTAAATATTCTCCATCATGATTCTGATGCTGATCATCTAACTCTTCCATCAAGATGTATTTCAATTTCAAATTATTTAAAGAAACAGTCTCTTCTAAATCTAATGAAACTTCTATATCAAGAGTATTATTTTCTAAATTCATAGCTTCAAGCGTAATTCCTGCTTCAAAACCTGCATTAAGAACATCGTTTACAGTATTTTTAATTCTATTTTCTAGGTTTACATCGGCACCATCAAATGTTCTGGCATTCCCATTTACAACAGTAATTGGCAAACTACCACCGTTTGGATAATATGAAAAAATATCAATATTATCAGTTCCTAAATCATCATACATATGATATTCCACATAAGTGAGTTGTTCACCAAATTCGTTCTCTTCTGAGAGATTGTGTAAAGCACTTTCCGCAATAGGACAATATGTACACCATGTTCCGGTAAAAAGTTCCACAAAAACACTATTTTCTTGAATTTTCAGATTTTTTATAAATGAACTTTCCAAATTTCCATCGGATACCGTTAATTTTATCGTGTAATTTCCTGGTTCTGAAAATACATAAGATGGATTTTGTTCAGCAGAATCTATTGTTCCGTCATTATCAAAATCCCAGTTCCAAGTTGTAATTTCAAATGTTCCTTGAACGGACAGATCAGAAAAAGTTACATCAACAGGAGCATGAGCTGTTACAATATCATAAGAAAAATCTGCTAAAGGTGATCCTGCTTGTAAAACGGAAATAAGTAGAGAATCTGAACTATCGGTTTCTCCATCGGAAATTGTTAGTTTAGCAAAAAAATCACCCACTTCTGAAAAAGTATGAATTGGGTTTTGGTTTTCCGAATCAATAACTCCATCATTATCAAAATCCCATTTCCAACTTGTCAAAGCCTTTGATCCAGCATTTGAACTATCGCGAAAAGTCACTTCAAAAGGAGCATAACCTTGAACTGAATCTACCCAGATTTCCGCAACTGGTGCAATATATTCCGGCTCAAAATTATGTTCAAAACGATTACAAGCAAAGACAGTTAATAAAAATAGTAGGGTTATTAAAAATATTTTTCTCACTTTATCCTCTTTTTTATTTGTCCAGTTTTTTTAATAAATTATAAACCATATCTTTTGTGATAAGCTCAGGTAAGGTTTCCGGTTCAGTTTGTCCAGGAATGTAAAAAATATAGAGAGGAACTCCTGCTCTGTCAAATCTTTTTAACCATTCACCTATAATTTTATTTCTTTTAGTATTATCACCTTTGAGCATCTCTACACCTTTTTTATGGAAAGCTGTTTCAATATCTTCCGTAAAAAGTACAGCTACTTCATTAGTTTTACAAGTTAAACACCATTCAGCACCGAAATCAATAAAAACCGGTTTATTTTCAGAACGATATTTTTCGACAAGTTCCGGAGAAAAATTTTGCCACCCAGTTCTAAGATGATCTTGAGAATTTAAAGCAGAATTTTCCCCGTTGTCTTCAAAATTCAGTGTTAAAAAAGCTGAGCCTACAGCTATTAATACAGCCAGAATTGTGGCAATCCACTGTTTTTTACTAGAAAACTCCGGTCTGGCAAAACGTCCGTAAACCCAAGCTGCCAAGCCTAAAATTATCAAATATAATAGAACATTTATCAGCTTTTCTCCACCAATCAGGAAGTATAGTGATCTCAATAGATATAGAGCAGTTAAGAAAAGTAAGAATCCCATTAATTCTTTAAAAATATTCATCCATTCTCCCGGACGGGGAATAGCTTTGATCGCTTTTGGCCAGATTCCTAACAGAATAAACGGAAATGCTAATCCTATTCCGATAAATATAAATATTGTATAAATGATTAGAGGTGGTTGAGAAAAAGCGAATCCTAAAGCAGCTCCGAGAAGTGGAGCAGTACAAGGTGTTGCGAGTAATACTGCAAAAATTCCACTGAGAAATGAACCGGATAATCCACCTTTTGAGGATGCTTTGGTTGCTGCTGACATTCCGGGTGCTCGAATGATAAAAACATCAAATAATGATAAGGCAAAGACAAAAATCACTACCAATAATCCCATCACAAAACCGGGACTCTGAAATTGGAAACCCCAACCCACCATTTCACCAGACATTTTCAGTATTACAATAATGGTTGCCATCACCAAAAAAGAAAAAATAATTCCAGCTGTATAAGCCATAGAACTTCGGAAAATTTGGGTTCTGTCTTGATGGCTTTGTTTCACAATGCTCATCGCTTTTATAGATAAAACCGGTAGTACACAAGGCATTACATTTAAGATGATTCCACCTACTAACCCCATTAAAATGAATTTAATTATATCCATAGCGGAAGATGTATTCTTTTCAGTAGAACTATTATTATTAGTTGCTTCAATTGATTTTGGAATAGCCAAACTTAATTCAATTTCTTCAGGAAATAAACAGCTACCTGAATCATGACACAATTGATAGCCTGCATATATTTTGATAGATTTTTCTTTAATTTTATCTACATTAATTATTTTAAATTTTTTGAGGAGGATAACATTTTCTTTATACTCAATAATACCATCATGCTTTTTTCCGTCAGGATAGATAGTTGTCTCAAAAGTAATCCCGTCAATTTTATCTGTTTCAATGAAAAAGAATTCCTTTTGAAGAGATTGATGCATTCCTTTTGGAATCTTATAAGTAACTTCGATCTGTGAACCAACTATTTTTGCTGAAACTACTTTGTCTTGAGCAAAAATTGTCAAAGCAATTATCAAAAACGCAACAGTTAATAAAATTCTTTTATTCATTAAACCTCCAAAATATATTTTTTCTTAAGCAAAATTCGATCCTACAAAGTTATTATTTTGCTATTTGAATGATAAAATAATGAAATTTGTTTGAAAATAAAATTATTCTTTTATTTTTTCTCTTTTTATCAGATCTTCGATAGACAAAGCCCTTTCCCAGAAAAAGTTAAAAGTGTTGATCAAAGTTTCGGTGAGGTCTTCATGCTCAATTACAAGGTATGTAAGACCTTCTTTTTTAGTTTTATTTATCATTGAAAACATAACGGTTTTTTCATCATAGATATGGAGTTTGATCGGTAAATGATAAGCGACACGAATCTCCTCTCCAATTGAGATAAAACTTTTCATTTTTTTGATAAACCAAGCTAAATTGTCCTTTTCAATTTCAAAAATTGATTTATATATTACCCCTTTAGACATACTAATTAATTGTTCTTCATTTACTTGGTCAGAGTCATCCATAGCATACGGTCGTTTACTAAAAGAGTAAACAAATTTTTCCGAAAGAAGCTCTAACTTATTGTATTTGTTTATGATAGAAGATGGTGTGCCATAGACTTCAATAAAATCTAAAGGAGTAGAATTGTTTTTCTGCAATTTGTAAATTGGTGAAAGTAGTGATGGCAGGTTACTTATTTGTTGCACAATGTCTTCCTGTTTTTCTTTAAGTCTAATAAAAGCTGTTTCAGGATTTACAGCTTCAAATTTTCGAACTTTTCCGGGTTTTTCTATGCATAATCCTTTATTTATCAAACTTTCCAATACTTGATAGACTTTAGAACGATTTACCTCAGCAAGACGAGATATTTCTGAAGCAGTAAAAACTTGTTTTTTTAGTAAATGTACATAAGTTTTTGCCTCATTCTCCGAAAGTCCAATAGCCATTAACTCAGCAATCTCTTTTTCCATTATCTCATCCTTTGATTTCGTTGTTACCTTGGGGACAACAAATTAATCAATTTAATGTTGTCAAATTTTTTTATCACAATTATTTTATCGTTGGGTTTTCATTCGGTTCCTATCTTCAGCTTGGGAACAAGAATTGAGAATTGGATTAAAAAAATCATCTTTTCTTTGCGTCCTCTGCCTTTCCTTATCTCTGTGTTCTCTACGTGAAACTAATTTTCTTTCAACTTTTGCCAAGTTGCAATGATCATCTCAAAAATAATGATTGACTACTTAAAGTTCAAATTTGTTCTTGAGAAAAAAATTGGAGGAAAGAAAATGATCTATAGAGCTTTAGCAATAAATCCGGGTTCTACATCTACAAAAATTGCAGTATTTGATGATGAACAATGTGTTTTTGAAAAGACCTTACGTCATAGTGCCGGGGAACTTAACGAATTTGAAGGAATTATTGATCAACATGAATTCCGAAAAAATCTTGTTTTGGATGCAATGAAGGAAAATAATATTGAACCCGAAACTCTTCATGCTGTCGTGGGGAGGGGAGGATTGGTAAAGGCAATTTCCGGGGGGACTTACGTTATTAACAAGCAAATGCTGGAAGATCTGCAAAACCCAGAATTATGGGGAAGAATTCATGCATCAAATTTAGGTGCTTTTATTGCAAATTCCATAGCAAAGCCACTCAACATTCCTTCATTTATTGTTGATCCGGTTACTGTTGATGAATTTGATGAAATTGCTCGAATCTCTGGAATTCCTCAAATTGAAAGGAAATCTCTTTTTCATGCCTTGAATATTCGTTATATTGCACGAAAAGTTGCTGAAAAGATTGGTAAGAAATTTGATGATTGTAACATGATTGCTGTTCATATGGGTGGTGGAATAACTATAGGAGCAATTAGTAAGGGAAGAACGATTGATGTAAATAATGCACTTTTGGGAATGGGACCTTTTTCTCCTCAAAGAGCCGGAGCACTTCCAATTGGTGATTTGTTGGATATGGCTTATTCAGATAAAATATCAAAAGATGAATTAATCACTCTTCTTACTAGAAAAGGTGGTTTATCAGCATATTTAGGAACAGATGATGGCGTTGAAATAGAGCAAAAAATAGATAATGGTGATGAGAAGTTTACTTTTATTCATGAAGCAATGTGTTATCAAATTTGCAAGGAGATTGGAGCTTGTGCAACTGTTTTAGAAGGGAAAGTGGATGTGATTTTTTTAACCGGTGGTCTCGCGAGAAATCCCCACACTGTAAAAAGTATTATCAAAAGAGTAAATTTCATTGCTCCTATTGAAATATTAGCTGGAGAAAAGGAGATGGAAGCTCTTTCACAAGGAGCTATTCGTGTTCTTAAAGGATTAGAACCTGCCAAGGAATATGTCTAAAAATTTAAAATACTCAGCTAAGCTATTTTTTACCATTATTTTCTTTACTTCGATATTTTTAACTTCTTGTAATACAAAAAATGAGAAAAAGACTGATTGGACAATTTTGATCTATATGGCTGCCGATAATAGTTTAAATGAAAATGCTATTGCTGATATTGAAGAGGAGATGGTCGCTGCAAATTTTTCTGATGATATAAATATCCTTGTGCAAATTGATCACCGGAACGATTATCCTGTAGTTGATTATACCGGTGCTGAAAGATATTTAATCTCATCTGGAGAAAAAAAGATAATTTCTCAAATAGGAGAGATTGATAGTGGAAGCAGCGAGGAAATGGCAAGTTTTATTGATTGGGGAACTACAAAGTATCCTTCAGAAAAAAAAGCTCTGTTCCTCTGGTCGCACGGTAATGGCTGGTACGATTCATATAATAAATTTTGTCCTGATAACACATCACAATCTTCAATTAATATCCCAGAAGGAGAGTTACATAGATCTTTAGAATTATCAAATACTCACTTCGAAATAATAGTTTTTGATGCTTGTAATATGCAAACAATTGAGGTTGTTACAGAAGTTGCTGAGTTTACCGATTTTGTAATAGGTTCGGAAGAAGCTATAAAATCTGATGGCTTTCCTTATGATAAAATATTAGAAAGTTGGGAAGATTTTAACTCAACAGAAAGTATTGCTCTTAATATCAAAGAAAAGTTCATTGAATCCTATAAGCCTTTCGGTGGATCACAAAATGAGGATAATAGTATTTTTAAATTTTCCTGCTCAGTTGCAAAAACAGAACTTTTTTCAGAATTACTAACAGAGTTAACAACTTTTTCAAATAATTCATTAGAAAATTGGACAGTTCAGGAGATATTAACAGCCAGAACAGAATGTTTAGAATTAAACGATCCGGAAATAGATATTGATCTTTATCAGTTTTTTAGCTTATTGGAAAATATTTCTTCAAAGGATTATAATGTTGTTTCAAAAATAGATGATATTTTTATCAGTAGTGATTATTTCAAACCTTCCGAAAATCAATATTTTATAGAATATGTTGAAAATGCCGGATATGCAGCTATTTGGTTTCCGGAAGATGTTAATATACTCGAAAATCTGAATCCGGTTTACCATAATTTAAGGTTTGCGGAGACAAATTGGAGTGGATTTCTTGAGCAAGTTTTGGCTCGTCAAAGTAGAAATTTAGCAACGAACAAAACTAACAAAACGAACTAAAAGGGAAAAATGAATTAACCACAGAGACACAGAGAGCACAGAGAAATATTCAATATAAAACTAACATTTCCCAATTCGTTTAATTTACCTAAGTTATTGGTAAGAATAGTGATATGATTTAAGAAAGCAGATTTTTTATAAACTATGATAAGCAGTTTATTTTCCTCAATGAACTCATCCTACTGTCCTTCTCTTAATATCAAGAGAAGGAACATAAAAAAAGCAAGAAGAAAAAAGCTGAAGTCATCTCTCTCTTTAGATAAAGAGAGGGACTGAGGGTGAGTTTGAATATTCAATATTCAATTTCAAAAAGGAGTTTTCATGCCAAATCTAAATATTTTGGTTCTTGACGATGAGAAAAAAATAACCGAAAAAATTAAGAACTATTTAATAAAAAAAGAATTTAATGCTCATTGTGCAAATTCTCCCGAAGAAGCTTTCAATATCATGAATGATACAGAAATTGATATTTTAATCTCTGATATACTAATGCCGGGGATGAATGGACTGGAAGTTTTGAAAAATATTAAAAAGAAATTTCCTCAAACTGAAGTTATTATGATCAGTGGACATGGAGATGTGGATACAGTGATCGAAGCGATTCGACTTGGAGCTGTAGATTTTATCAGAAAACCATTTCGATTTATGGATGTACAGCTCGCTATAGAACGCACTGGAAAATATATCTCATTACAGAATCAGTTAAAAAATTCTAATGATCAAATTTCTCTTATTTCTCAGGAATTGGAATCAAAAATTGAGAAAAATTTTATAGGAATCAGTAGTGCTATCAGAAATGTATTGGATCTAGCTCTCACAGCTGCTGCTGATAAAGATGTAAATGTTTTGATAACCGGAGAAAATGGAACAGGTAAGGAAATTATTGCTCGAATTATCCATTACAGTGGAGCACGAAGTAAAATGCCTTTTTTCCCCGTAAACAGTGCTGCAATACCAGAAACATTGCTGGAAAGTGAATTTTTTGGTCACATCAAAGGTGCTTTTACAGGAGCAACGGAAAATAAAAAAGGTTATATGGAATTAGCCAATATGGGAACTCTTTTTTTAGATGAAATTGCGGATATGCCTTTAACTCTTCAAGCAAAATTGTTACGTGTTCTCGAAGATCATAAGATCAAAAAAGTTGGTGATGTCAAAGAGATAAAAGTAGATAACAGGCTAATCTCCGCTACCAATAAAAATATTGATGAATTGATAAATGAAAATAAGTTCAGAATTGATCTTTTTCACAGAATCAATACGATTATTATAAATATTCCACCTTTAAGGGAACATCCCGAAGATATCGAAGTTCTCATCAAGCATTTTGTAAAAAATATCTCAATGAGGAAAAATAAGATTACTCCTGAAATTGATAAAAGTGTTATCAAAAAATTGATGAAATATCATTTCCCTGGCAATGTTCGTGAATTAAAAAATATGGTGGAAAGAGCTTTGATTCTTTCCAAAGATGATGTTTTATGGGAAAATGATTTTTTGATTTCTGTTAATGATAAAAATCAGCATAAATCTGTAAATTTGAATTTGGATGAGAATGAGATAAAATTGATAAAAATAGCTTTGAAAAAAACAAGTTTTAATCAAAATAAAGCATCTGTATTATTAGGTATTTCTCGTGATGCTCTTAAACGAAGATTACAAAAATATAAGATGAAAATTGTTAAGAATAGTGAGTGATTATATTGTTAAATCCGCTTAAAAGAGTGAAATTAATTAAAAATCATTGCTTGCAAAACGGAAAAAATTAGGATTTATAGTAAGTGTATTATTTTGAAAAATAAAAAAAATGAAATACTCATAAGATATCAAATCTTTTTCCCTTTTTCCTATCTTTCAACTTTCTTAAAATATATTTCAGCTTAGAATGAAAATTGCATATAAAAACATTTGGAGGAAAAAATCATGAAAAAATTAATAATTTTATGTATTATTGTTATTGTTTACCTTTCAGCTTTTGCTGAAATTCAATCTTTTAGTAATATTTCAATTGTTGCCAAAAATTTTATCGAGTCAAAATCTAATGAAGCTCAGGTTTTGGATTCATATCCAATCATTTCTGAAAACTATACAACTGCTTATGTTTTTAATCTCGATCCAATTGGTTTTGTTTTGGTTACTACAGATGATGATCTACAACCTGTAATTGCGTATTCTTTTTTTAACAATTTACCGGAATCAGAAAGAGAGATTAACCCATTTTTTGATATTTTCATAGAAGATATTAATAATCGCCAAAGTTATTATCAAATATCGAATTCCGATGTTGAAGATAATAATCAATTATGGAATAAATATCTTTCAGGAAATATACAAGAACGAGATTTCCAACAATGGCCACCTGACGGGACAACTTATACTAGTGGATGGGTAGAAACTACTTGGAATCAGTCAGGAGTTTATAGTCAATATTGTCCTTTGGATAATAGTGGAGCACGTTCAGTAGTTGGATGTGTTGCTACTGCTATGGCAATGATCGTGGATTTTCATAAATATGTCGGAAACGTTTCATTCAATAATAGTGATGACTACTACTCAGGTTATTACTATCCTTACATTTACATTGATAATGATCATATTGAACATGATTTTCCTTCATTTCCAGAATTAAATATTCTTTTGGATGATGTAATTGCCAATTATAACAACTCTCAACCTCTAACATCATCAAACAAAGGTGCTCTCTCTTTTGCATGTGGAGTTTCTGTTGATATGAGTTATTCTTCAGAAGGATCAGGAACACAAACATCACGAGTTGCTTCGGCTCTTTTGAATAAATTCGATTTTAGTTCCGCATATCATTATGATAATAATGGTGCTTCCTTTTATAATACTATGAAGGATAATATGAAATCTATGAAACCGGCGGAAATGTCAATTTATACTTCCGGCTGGAATAATGGACATGCTATAATTTGCGATGGATACAATACTGATGATTATTATCATTTGAATTTTGGTTGGGGAACATCAAATAGCTCATGTTGGTATCTTTTACCTGCTGGAATGCCAAATGATTATTCAATTGTTAGTGGTGCAGTAATGAACATAGAGGGTGGTGCTATTCCTTTGGAAGTCAGTGGTTTAGTTGTTACTCCGGGTGTTTCCCCGATTGATACTTATATCACTCTAGAGGGAGACAATTTTTATGAGAGTTATGTTGTAGATTCAAATGGCACTTTTGATATTCCGGCTGTTTGGGCTGGAATCTATACAGCTACTGCAATTTTGAACGATCGCTTTTATTATGATTCTCATGAAGTTGTAATTACCAGTACCAATCCGTTTATCCAGTTTAACTTAGGAACTTTTGATGCTGTAACCGGTTCTGTTTTTGCTCCGGTTGCTGTAGAAAATACTTATATCAATTTATATCAGGATGGTGAAATTAAGTTTTCAGGAATTGCAGATGAGAACGGTAATTTTTCTATTGCTGAAGTATTTCCCGGGAATTATATAGCGACTGCCAGTCTAAGTGAGAATTATTTTGAATCAAAAGAGGTTGAAATTACTGCAGATAACCAAGTAATCAATTTTGATTTAATAGAATATCAAGGTGACATTGCTTTTTCATTTGCGAATACTCCGACCGATATTTACAGTTTATTACCAAATTATACAATGAGCTGTGCTATCAAGCTTACTGAAGAAGATTTCAGTGGTTTAGCTGATGATTGTTTGGCGAGAGTTCGTTTTATTGCCCCGATAGAACCTGATCAAGGTGAGCTTTTTGTTCAGATCTGGAATGAAGGAGATCTTCTCTGGGAAAAAGAGGTAACTGATTTTCAGAAAGGTGATTGGATAGAAGAAACAGCAAGCTTTTTTAATCTTTGTTTCCCTGAAAATTCATATTATGTTGGATACAAAATTCATTCTTTAAATGGTGATTTTGCTTATCATGATGATGGGCCACGTGTAGCTGGGAAAGGGGCTTTCATCAGAATGACAGGATGGACTGAATTACCGGCAGTAATCAATGATTACAACTTTTGTATTGAAGCGATTTTCATTTCACAGGATTTTGGAACAATCTCTGGAAATATTCAATTGTCCGGAGGGGAAGGAAATATTTTACAAACAGCTATCAAAGCAGGGAACTATGTCTCTCATCCAACCGAAAATGGTGATTATACTTTTGATCTCAAAGCCGATTCATACACAATATCTGCTTTTTTGAATAATTATGAAGCTACTTCCAATGAAGATGTGGCTATTATTTCAGGTGAAACTATAAATGGAATAGATTTTTTATTAACATCAACTGGAGCAGATGAACCAATTTTAAATCCAGTAGATAATTTCTTTTTGAAAAACTATCCCAATCCTTTCAATCCTTCTACTACAATCTCTTTTTCACTTCCTATTACAGAAGAAGAGATAACAGAACTTACAATATATAATCAAAAAGGACAACAGATAAAAGAATTTGAAATTAGAAATTTGAAATTAGGAATAAATGAAATTGTTTGGAATGGAACAGACAACAATGGAAAACCCGTTTCCAGTGGTATTTTCCTGTATAGATTAAAAAATGGTAATTATAGGGATATTAACAAAATGGTTCTTATTAAATAGTGACATATTTTAAAATCCCGAGTCAGTTTTTTTAAAATCCGACTCGGGATTTTTTTTATTTTAAGACTTTTTTTTATTAAAAAAATCAATAATATTAGCTAATCCTATCTTTTGTTGTGAACCAAGAGCAAGATCTTTTACAACTATCTCATTATTTTCCAATTCATTATCACCTAGTATCAATGCAAATTTTGCTTTGCATTTATCAGCGGCTTTCATTTGGGCTTTCATAGATTCTTTTTGCAGTGCAAAATCACAAGAAATACCATATCTTCGAAGTTGTTGAATCAATTTTATTCCTTCTTTTTTCGCTTTTTTACCAAGAAAAACAAAAAAAGCAGTTGGAGAAGGTGATTCTCCAAAAGAAATTTTTTCTACTTCCAAAGAAAGGAGTAACCTTTCAAAGCCACCGGCAAAGCCAATACCTGGATAATCTTTTCCCCCAAGTTGAGCCATCAATCCATTATATCTTCCACCACCAATCAAAGTACTTTGTGCACCTAAATTAGTATCAACAAATTCAAATGCTGTTTGAGAATAATAATCCAATCCTCTTACAATTCTGGGATTTATGATAAAAGGAATTTCGAGATCTTTTAGATATTTTTTTACTGAATCATAATGAATTCTACACTTATCATCTAAATAATCTAAAATAGAGGGTACATTTTCTGATATTTTCTTACACTCTTGAACTTTACAGTCTAATAAACGTTTCGGATTTTTATCTAATCGTATTTGGCAATCATTACATAGAGAATCTTTATACGGTTCATAGTATTCTTTTAGTGCTTTCTCAAAATCACCTGAGCAATCAGGGCAACCAATGCTATTGATTTCAAGAGTATAGTTTTTCAAACCTAGCTCTTTGAGAAATGTATCACCCAAAGCGATAACTTCTGCATCAATATAGGGATCATCACTACCAATAAATTCAATACCATATTGATGAAATTGACGGTAGCGACCTTTCTGGGGACGATCATATCGGAACATGGGTCCCATATAATGTATTTTTATCGGATTTTGAGGTTGAACTAAATTATTTGCAACTACAGATCGTACTACAGGAGCTGTTCCTTCTGGTCTTAAAGCATAAATCCTACCTTTTTTATCTTTGAATTTATACATCTCTTTTTCAATTATATCAGATGTATCACCTATACTTCTTTCAAATAGATCAGCTTGTTCAAAAATTGGTGTTTGGATCTCAAAATAAGCGTATCTTTCGCAAATTTGTTGAAATTTATCTCTTATGAATTGCCATTTTTTGCTTTGATCCGGTAATATATCAAATGTTCCTCTCGGTAATTTATACTTTGGTGTCATTGTTCCTCTCTCAATTTGAATTATTTGGAATGTAAAAAATAAAGGTGTGCACCTGCATTCGATACCTATTTCTAATATTTAATGATAGTTAGCTCAAACCAAGTTGACCTGCGGCACATCGTAAATTCTGCTTATTGCTGCTTCCTTCCGAATCTGACAAGGTTCACAGTTTACAATTGCGTAGGGCTTGATTATCAATACTACTTTTCAGTTCAAAAAAAGAAAATCAGCATTCTCGTGCAGGAATTCAGCCTCGCTGGAGCGGGTTGCGAGTTACAGGGCTCCGCTAATTCCCCACCTAGCACACAAAATCTAAATTTTTTTTGAGTGGAAATATGTCAAGTTTGCTTTAAAAATACTCTAATTATTATTCTAATCCGGATTAACCCCGTAAGATAGAATGCAAATAAATCTGAATACTTTTTCAGGTTTTATCTAACGGAGTAAATCGAAAAGTTATTTTACCACTAATTAACACGAAATAATACGAAAAAAAAGTTGGATGGAAATTTTTATTGTGTAGGTTGATTCTACTAAGATGTTCACAGAGAATCACAAGAATATTTTACGTCTTTGCGAGACCTTTTTTTATTTTTTTATGACAGCTTGTTGGTAAGTTTGCTTTGTTAAAGGGCTAACATACAGTATTTAATATTAATAAAACTTTGGAAAGAAGAAATTAAAAATATCAATTTTTATTTGTTTTGAGGATTTGTAAAAACTAAGAAAAGATATTTTGAGCATAAAAAAATGGTGGCAGGACCCAGACTTGAACTGGGGACACAAGGCTTTTCAGGCCTCTGCTCTACCAACTGAGCTATCCCGCCACGAGAAAAAACAAAAAATAAATGTGTGAAAATGGTGTCAAGTAAAAATCTAATAAGAAAATAAATATTTAATTTTTTCCTTTGTTACATTTTTAAATGTCTTTGATTATCTGTGAATCCGAACTATAAAAAATAAACTTTCTTTCAATACAAAACCAGAAATTGTATTTTCTTTTTGACAATATTAGTTCATTTTACAAATTAAGTATGGGGATAGAGAAACTCAGATTATATTTTTTCTGAATTCTCAAAAGGAGCTATGGGAAAATGAATATTAAAAAAAATGTATTCTTTTTATTATTATTATTTTTTTATTCAATTTTTGCAAAAGACATTAAAGAACTAGAAATGCAATGGCAAAATTTAGAACCAAATGAAAAATTAACAGCATTGCATGACATTACCGAGTTTTACTTCAAAATTAATCCCCAAAAAAGCCTTGAATTTGCTCAAAAAACTCAAAAAGAAGCAGAATTGCAGAATAATAAAGCTATAGAAGCTACGGCTTTACGAACTTTGGGTATATTAAGTATAAAATTCTCTGGAGATTACGAAAAAGCACTGAATTATTTCTTGGGAT
The DNA here is from genome assembly GCA_021108315.1 of Candidatus Cloacimonadota bacterium. GTDB lineage: Bacteria > Cloacimonadota > Cloacimonadia > Cloacimonadales > TCS61 > JAIORE01. Next base: position 10,646 of record JAIORE010000104.1, on the reverse strand, counting down.
CACTCACTATTGTAGAAGAGTTAAAAAGTAAAAAAAATCTATCTAATTCACTTACTAATGTTGGGATTGCTTATGAAATGTTAGGAGATTACCAAAATGCCTTAAAGTATCATCAAAATGCCTTAATTGCAGCAGAATCAAATGATGATAAAAATTCAATGTCCATATCTTATAATAATATTGGAAATGTGTATAATAGAAAATCAGATTATAACGAAGCTTTAACAAATTATTTTAAATCAATGCAACTTAAAGAAGACCTTGGTGACTTGAATGGTGTAGCTGTGTGTCTCAATAATATCGGAATAATATATGAAGAATTAGACGATATTGATAATGCCTTGGAGATTCATAAAAGATCTTTAGGCTTAAAACGAAAACAGAGAGATAATAAGGGAATTGCTTCTTCACTGAATAACATTGCAAATCTATACACCAATCAAGGGAAAATAAAAGAATCACTTGAATATCATTTAGAAGCTCTGGAGATAAAGAAAAAAATTGGTGATAAACGCTCTATTTCAAATTCATTGAGGAATATTGGAACAACTTATCACAAAATTCATGATGATGAAACTGCATTAAATTATTACCAGAAATCTTTGGATCTGGATTGCGAAATCAACAATAAAACTGGATTAGCTACTTCTTATCTGAATATGAGTAATGTTTATTTGGTGCAAAAAAAATATGACAAAGTACTATCAAACCTTAACAATTCTGAAGAAATTGCCCTTGTTTTAGATGAAAAAAACTTATTAAAACAAATATATGAAACATATTATAAACTTTATACTGAACAAAATAATTCGACAAAAGCTCTGGAGTATCATAAAAAGATCAGTAAGATGAAAGATGAAATATTTAATGAAAAAAAATCTGAACAGATTATCGAAATGACTACAAAGTATGATACAAAGCAAAAAGAAAAAGAGATTGTAAAACTTGAAGAAAGCAAAAAAAAATTAGCAAAAGATAAGGCAAAGAAAGAGAAACAACTGATTGTCGCTAAAAAGGAGACAGAAGAAAAAATTAAGGTAATTGAAAGATTAGAAACTCAAAAGAAGATTGATCGTCTCGAAATAACTAATACGCAATTAGAATTGAATAATAAACAAATGAAATTGAACAAGGTCTTAAGCCAACGGCTATTTTTTATCGTGATATTTGCTATGTCTATACTACTTGCTTTCGTTTTCTATAATCAATATAGAAATAAAAAGAGAGATTTGAAAAATATTTCAGAAGCTAATGAAAAGATTCGCTCGCAAAATGTTGAACTTGAGAAAATGGATGATAGCCAGAAGAAAATGATAGTGGAATTACAAGATCTAAATGCAACCAAAAATAAGTTTTTTTCAATTATTGCTCACGATCTTAAAAACGGCTTTTCATCCTTACTTTCCGGTACAAATTTGCTTACTACTCATATAAAAAAGCTGGAAAGAGAAGCGATTATAGAGATTGCTTTTGAATTGAAAAACTCAGCTGATAATCTAAATAATTTACTTCAAAACCTGCTTCAATGGTCTCGAGTGCAAACAAATAGGATAAAAAATGAACCCGAAAAGATTCCGATTTACATGCTATTGGCTCATAATGTAAGATTATTAAGAACAGTTGCTTCTCAAAAAGATATTACTTTAGAAACAGATATTGATGAATATTTGTATATATTTGCAGATAAAAATATGATAAATTCTGTAGTGCAAAATCTTATTTACAATGCTATCAAATTTACTAATAATAATGGTAAAATTATAGTGAAAGGTGTTCAAAAACGGAATACTGTAGAAATTTCTATTAGTGATAATGGCGTGGGAATGGATAAATCAACTATGGATAAATTATTCCGTTTGGAAGAACATGTAACTACTCACGGAACAGCAGATGAACAGGGAACAGGTTTAGGATTACTCTTATGTAAAGAATTCGTCAATAAAAATGATGGTGAGATTTTTCTGGAAAGCAAATTAGGGAAAGGCACAAAAGTTTCCTTTGTAGTTCCTTTGGCAGAAGCTCCAGATAAAGCTTGATTCAGCTAAAAAGAAACAAAATAATTATAAAAAAAATTGATTGAGGAAAAATTATGTACAACGAACAACAAAATGAACATATTTCGACATTTGATTGGATAATTACATTTTTTATAATGGCAATTCCTTTGGTAAATTTTATTATGTTAATCATTTGGGCTTTTGGAGATTCTTCTCATCCCAGCAAGGCAAATTGGGCAAAAGCAAGTTTAATATGGATGATATTACCTATTGTAATATTCTTTTTATTTATTACAACTTTTGTAGGTTTATTACCAAGTATAATTGATATTGTAAATTTTTAATGATTTTCTCTTATAAAATTAAATTTCAGGAGTTTTCAAATGAAAAAAATAATTATTCTTTTCTCAATTCTCATCACTCTAAATGCATTTGCCCATCCAAAATACCATAGGAACAATAAAATCATACAAAATGGCTATATTGAAAAAATTAGAGCAGATTCTTTACACGGTTTTGATGTATTAAAATACGATTTGAGTATAAATATTGATGATCAAAATCAATATATTTCAGGAACAGTAGTAACTCAGATTATTGCAGAAGAAGATTTAACAGAAATCGAATTTGAATTGGTCGGATTAGATGTAGATAGCGCTTTATTAAATGGTAATATTACTGATTATATTCATCAAAATGGAATCATCACAATTGATCTGGGATTGATATCAAGTGGAGAACAATTTGAGACAACTGTTGTCTATTCCGGTAATCCGATTTTATGTACCAATCCTTATGCACTTGGAATGTTTTTCTCTACAGGAGGAGTTTTTACAATTTCCGATCCCAATGCGTCGCGCTATTGGTGGCCATGCTACGATCATCCTTGGGATAAAGCCGAAGTAGATTTACACATCACAATAAGAGATGATTGGTTGGTTGGTTGTAATGGAATTCGGGCAAATATTCATGATAATTTTGATGGGACAAAAACACATCATTGGCTAGGTGAAAATCCGATGGCGACTTATCTTGTATCAGTAACTGCCAAAAATTTTGTAGAACTGAATGATGAATATAATGGAATTCCAATCCAGAACTTTGTCCCACCAGCTATGCAAAGTAATGCTGAAGAAGATTTTAGCGGTTTACCTGAAATGCTGGCAATTTATTCAGAAAAGTATGGAGATTATCCATTTGAAAAATATGGAAATACAGTAACAAATTTCTCTACATATGGTGCTATGGAGCATCAAACAATGACGACTCTGGATAACTTCATCATAACTGGAAATCATACTTATGATACAATAATTGCTCACGAACTTGCTCACCAGTGGTTTGGGAATTGTCTCACTCCACTCACTTGGAAAGATGTTTGGCTTTCCGAAGGTTTCGCTGTTTATTCCGAAGCTGTTTTTATTGAAGGAACTTATGGATATGAAGCGATGTTGAATTATGTTCAAAACGATATTCAAAGTTATTATCTCAGCTGGAGCGGAGGAGCAAACTACACGATCTATGATCCGGCTTATAATTCCATTTTTACACCGGTTACTTACGAAAAAGCAGCAAGTATTCTTCACATGATTCGTCTTATGGTGGGAACAGAACAATTTTTTGAGATTTTGCAAACTTATTTTACTACTTTCTATAATGGAAATGTTATTACTGAAGATTTTAAGAATGTTTGTGAAGAAGTAAGTTCCTTAGAGCTTGATCAGTTTTTTCAACAATGGATTTTTGACCCCGGTATTCCTACAATTGAATACACCTATTTTATCAAAAATGAGAATGAACCGGAAATTCTAACTTTTGCCAAAACAAACTCAACTTCTGGAACAGATTTTCACATTACTTTACCAATCTATGTGAATTATGAAAGTTCTTATGATTCATTGCAGGTTTACGCAACTCCCAATGAAGTCACAGAAACGATTTTATCCATATCAGATTCTAATATTGTAAATGTGGAATTTGACCGAGATAACTGGATTATGAATCGAGGATACATTGAAAAAACTCTGGAAATTTCACAAATTTTTGCCGGAAACAACAGTAATTCTTTAGCTTGGAACGAATTCTGGGAAGAGGTTTCAATAGATGGTTATAATATTTTCCGAACTGATGAATTAGATGGAGAATTTCAAAAAATAAATGAAAGTGTAATTGCTGAAAATTATTATCTTGATGAAGATGTTACCAACGGAATTACTTATTATTACAAGATATCAGCAGTAATTTATGGAAATTTTGAGACAATCCTATCGCCGATGATGGAAGCAACTCCGATAGATTTTCCTTTTGATCAAGGAATTTTGGTAATAGATGAAACGAAAGATGGAAATGGTGTTCCCGGAAATCCTACAGATGTGATGGTTGATGAATTTTATCAAAATACAATTGAAATTGCAATGACTCAATACGATTATTATGAAATGGGTGAATTAACATTAGAAGATGTACGCAATTATTCTACAATTATTTGGCACGATGATGATGTCTCTCAGCATTATATTACTGACAATTTAAGTATATTGGGCTCTTATATTCTTGCCGGGGGAAATTTATTAATTAGTGGCTGGAAAACAGCAGCAGAAATTCCTGCTGATTTTGCTGAGTTTTATTTGAACCTAAATGAACAAAATATTGTAACAGAATGGAGTTTTACTGGAGCAATTTCAGATAATTATAATGATTTGAATATTGATCCTGATAAAGTTTCTCCAGCCTTTAATGGAACTTTACCTTATATTTGCACTTTTGAAGAACATGAAAACCCTATTTACAATTTCCACGCAGAAAGTGGTAGTGACCATGAAGGAGAACAAGTTGCTATTAGAAATGGTGATGTTATTTTACTGGGATTTCCACTATATTATTGTTTTGAAAATGAAGTTAGTGAATTTTTGCATGATATTTTGGTAGAATTTGATGAAATCACCCATCAAAATGAGCAAATCGTTTCTTCAAAATTTGATTGCTCAGCATACCCAAATCCGTTTTATACTTCTGGAAATTCAAGAGGTTCAGAATTAACAATTTCTTTTTCTTTATCCACAAAAAACATTAATGACACAAAAATTGAAATATACAATCTGAAGGGGCAAAAAGTGAAAACTTTTCCAAATCTTCAAATCAATAAATCTCCAAATCTACAAATTATCTGGGATGGAAAAGATGAAAGAGAAAATCCCGTCTCTTCCGGAATCTATTTTTATCGTCTAAAAAGTGGTTCGCAAGAAGAAATAAAAAAGATTTTGATATTCAAATAAAAGAGTTATATTAACATAAAAATATTTATTATAAATTTGTAATGATTGCAAACATGTAAAAAAGTTAATATAATGGAAGAGTTAAAAAATATTTTAAAGATGCACAATATTTCTCCTTCGCTTCATAGATTGAAGATATTGGAGTATATTCACCGTCCTTATACTCATTCTACCGCTGATGAAATATTTCAGGCATTGGAAAAAGATATTCCAACTCTTTCTAAAACTACAGTTTACAATACTTTGAAAACATTTGAGAAAAATGGGATAATCTCTGCTTTATCAATTTTTGAAAATGAGACCAGATACGAATTTAAAAAGCAAGAACACGCTCACTTTAAGTGTGAGAAATGTGGTGAAATTTTTGATATTGCTCATCCTTTTGATTTTCTAAAGGAAACTGAATTAGAAGGACATTTCATAAAAAATCAATTAATCTATTTAAAAGGAATTTGCAGAAACTGTCTGCAAAAAACAGAAAATGCCTGAATTACCGGAAGTACAAACAGTAGTTAATTCATTAAACGAATTAATAATTGGGAAAGAAATTACATCTATTGAAGAGCTTCATCCGCGAACATTAATAAATCAAAAAAATATCAACATTATTGGCTCAAAAATAATATCTGTAAATCGTCGTGGGAAATACTTGATATTTGTTTCTGATGGCGATTGGAAAATACTGGCTCATCTCAGAATGACTGGCAAATTCATTATTGTAAAAAATTATGATAAAACCGAAAAACACATCCGTGCTCTTATCAGGTTTTCTGACGATTCTTATCTATTATTCAAAGATGTGAGAACATTTGGGTTTATGGAAATTCTAAAAGCAAATGATAAACCAAATTCATTAGAAAAATTGGGTCCAGAACCGCTTTTGAAATCATTTAATAAAAAATATCTTACTGAAAAATTGCGGAATCGAAAAGGATCGATTAAAACTATTCTATTAAACCAGCATATCATTGCAGGATTGGGGAACATCTATGTTGCAGAAATTTTGTACAAGGCAAAAATATCACCATTAAGAGCAGGAAATTCACTCAAAAAAAATGAAATTGACCTCATTGTCAAATATACAAAAAGCATTTTGAAGAAAGCTATAGAAAAAAATGGAACAACAATCATAGATTTTAGTGGAGTTGATCAAAAATCTGGTGAATTTCAAAACTTTTTGCATGTTTATCAGAAAAAAAGATGTAAGTGTGGCAATCCCATTATTAAGATCAAACAGGCAGGAAGATCTTCATTTTATTGTGAAAGATGCCAGAAGTGAAAAAAGCTAAAAATAAAAAGCTGAAAACTGAAAGCTGAAAATAAAAAAGTCTGTGTCTTGTCTGAGTTCTCTATGGTAAAAAAATATATGATAATAATAGGAGTTTGAATGAAAGCAATTGAAATTAAAAAAGATGTATATTGGGTTGGAGGGATTGATTGGGATCTCAGGAATTTTCACGGATATTTAACACAACGTGGCTCAACTTATAATTCTTACTTGATTGTTGATGAAAAAGTCGTTCTAATTGATAATGTAAAACACTATCTTTTTGATGAATTGATAGCACGAATTTCAAAAGTTATTGATCCTTCCAAAATTGATTACATTATCCAAAATCATATTGAGATGGATCATTCGGGAACTCTACCGAAAATAAAAAAACTCTGTCCCAATGCAAAAGTATTGGCTTCTCCGAAAGGAATTGAAGGACTTCAAAAACATTATAAAATGGACTGGGATTATCAAATTGTAAAATCCGGTGATGTTCTAAATATCGGACAACGAAATATCCATTTTGTTCAAACTCCGATGGTTCATTGGCCCGATAATATGGTGAGCTATTGCCCTGAAGAGAAAATTCTATTTTCAAATGATGCTTTTGGACAGCACATTGCTTCTTCCGAGAGATTTGATAAAGATTATCCATTTAATATTTTGATTGAGGAAGCTAAAAAGTATTATGCAAATATTGTACTTCCTTATAGTCGTCAGGTGGAAAAAGCTCTGGATATCGTTGATACTCTTAATGTGGAAATAATTTGCCCGAGTCACGGACTTATCTGGCAGAAACATATTCCTAAAATTATGGCAGAATATAGGAAGTGGTCTTCTAACACCGTAAAGAATTTTGCCTTGATAATCTATGATACAATGTGGAAATCCACAGAAAAAATGGCTTATATGATTCAGGAAACTTTTGAAGAAAAAGAAATTACGACAAAAATTTGTAACTTGCAGCATACCCATATTTCCGATGTGATGACCGATATTTTATGTGCAAAATATATTTGCGTCGGCTCTCCTACTTTGAATAATAATATTCTTCCTACAGTTGCAGCTTTCTTGACTTATTTACAAGGATTAGCACCTAAAAAGAGAATTGGATTGGCATTTGGATCGTATGGTTGGGGAGGACAGAGTGTTGGAATCGTAGAAGAATCACTTAGGAAATGTGGATTTGAAATGCTTTCGCAGATAAGATTGCAATACATTCCAGATGAACAGGTTTTGAATGATGAACAAGAAAAATTAAATAAACAAATATAGGAGTAAACAAATGATCTCTCAAAAAATGCAAGATGCAATAAATGCAATGATAAATAAAGAAATATATTCGGAATATCTTTATCTGTCTATGGCAGCATATCTGGATTCTCTCGGGCTTTCAGGAATGGCAAATTTTATGAAAGTGCAAGTTCAGGAAGAGCGATTTCACGCTATGAAATTCTATGATTTTGTAAATGAGCGTGGTGGAAGAATTGTTCTAACAGATATCAAAGCACCGCAAGTTGATTTTAATTCTGCAATGGAATTATTTGAAATGGCTTTGAAGCACGAAGAGTTTGTGACAAAATCTATCAATGAACTTATGGATATTGCTCTATCGGAAAATGATCATGCAGCCAAAAGTTTTTTATTCTGGTATGTTGATGAACAAGTTGAGGAAGAAGCTTCGATGGATCAAATAGTGAATCAACTAAAGATGATTGATGGAAAAGGACACGGAATGTTGATGCTTGATAGAGAACTTGCTCAAAGAACTTTTAATCCACCGGTTAAATAACGAAGAGGAGTAAATTATGACTCAATTAAGAGATATCTATTATTGTGAAAAATGTGGAAATGTAATTGAAATATTAAACGAAGGTGCACCTGCACTCGTTTGCTGCAAAGAACCAATGATAAAACTTGAAGAAAAAAATGAAGATTCATCAGTTGAAAAACATGTCCCTTTTATAGAAGAAGTTGAAGATGGAGTTTTAGTAAAAGTCGGACAAAATACTGCTCATCCAATGTTAGAAAAGCATTATATCAAATTTATTGAAATTCTTACTGCAAATGGTGTCTATCGCAAAGAGCTAAACGCCGGAGATGAACCTCAAGCGAAATTTCCAGTTAAAAAATCTGAAATCATCAAAGCTCGTGAATGGTGTAATCTTCACGGACTTTGGAAAAGCTAATAGAGGTTATGAAGATGGCTGACAAACCTCTGAAAACAGGTGAGATTGTAGAATTAACCAGCTTGAAAAAAAGATGTAGAAAAAGCATGAAGACCCTCATAAAAGAAAAATTGATTGCTTCTCCAAAACGTTGCTATTGGGAACCAAACTAAAAAGGAGTTTCTTATGGAATTTAAAGGATCAAAAACTGCTGAGAATCTGATGAAGGCTTTTGCCGGTGAATCTCAAGCAAGAATGCGTTATACTTATGCAGCAAAAGCTGCTGTAAAAGAAGGCTTTTTGCAAATTGGAGAGATTTTTCTGGAGACAGCAGAAAATGAAAAAGAACATGCAAAGTTGTTTTACAAACAATTGCTTAAAAACGGAATGAACGAAGAAGTTATTGAGATAAACGCCGGATATCCGGTTGCCTTATCTGATACAATGAAAAATTTGGAATATGCTGCCAATGGTGAAAATGAAGAGTGGACAGATTTATATCCGACTTTTGCAAAAATTGCTGAGGAAGAAGGATTTACGGAAGCTGCAACTACTTTCAAATTAATAGCTTTAGTAGAGAAAAAACATGAAGAAAGATTCAGAAAACTTCTCGATAATGTGAAAAATCACAAAGCATTCAAAAAAGATAACAAAGTTTTTTGGAAATGTCGAAATTGTGGGCATATTGTAGAATCAATCGAAGCACCTGGTGTGTGTCCGGTTTGCGATCATCCCCAAAAATATTTTGAAATGTTTATTGAAAATTATTAAAACAAGGTTAAGGGTATTACTTAACTACAAAAATGGAGGAAAAAATGAAAAAATGGATATGTACTGTATGCGGTTATGTTCACGAAGGTGAAAATCCACCGGAAAAATGCCCACAATGTGGAGCAGCAAAAGAAAAATTTGAATTACAAGGAACAGCAGAACGTGTTTGGGCTGATGAGCACAAAATTGGTATTGCCAAAGGACTTGATGCTGAAGTTGTAGAAGGCTTGAAAGCAAACTTTGCCGGAGAATGCACAGAAGTGGGAATGTATCTCGCAATGAGCCGGCAGGCAGATCGTGAAGGCTTTCCAGAAGTTGCCGAAGCATACAAAAGAATAGCTTGGGAAGAAGCTGAACACGCTTCAAAATTTGCTGAGCTTCTTGGTGAAGTAGTTACTACAAGCACCAAGAAAAATCTTGAATTACGTGTTGATGCCGAATATGGTGCAACTCAAGGTAAAAAAGACTTGGCAACGAGAGCAAAACAACTTGGTTACGATGCAATTCACGATACAGTTCACGAAATGTGCAAAGATGAAGCACGTCATGGAAAAGCTTTTGAAGGTTTATTAAAAAGATATTTCTAAAATTAGGAGGAAAAATGCAAAAATACGTATGTGATGCTTGTGGATACATTTATGATCCGGCAGAAAATAATAATGTAGCGTTTGAAGATCTTGCCGAAGATTGGGTATGCCCGGAATGTGGAGTAGGAAAAGACCTTTTTAGCCCAATTGATTAATAACTTAACTTGATTTAGTTTCGTTAATTTAAAGAGTCGTAGAATTTATCTGCGACTCTTTTTTTATCGGATAGTATTTTACTCTTGGTTTTTCAAATTTTGGTATAATGTAAGTATCTAAAAAATAGATATATTAAGGGGGGGTGCAAAAAAAATGCAAAATTAGAATATATGATTATCTTTTATAGTATGAAAGCTTTTACCTATATTGTGCGATTATTAATTCAGTAGAGCAGCCTATGTTTGCTTATAATAATACGTTAACACGATTACTAACAAGCGAAAAAAGTAACCTATTGGGTGGAAATTATAACCATTGATAAATTAGTAAAATATTTTAATGGAACAAATTTATTACTAATAATGAGACTGTTCAACTGCACTCTCACTATTAATCATTCTTTATAGTTTTTCTTACAA
>JAIORE010000366.1 GCA_021108315.1 Candidatus Cloacimonadota bacterium | reverse complement strand
TAATGAAAACAATTAGAGATAATACTATATGGGATTTAGTTAATAATAAAACAAAACCAACAGCATCTACAGATAGGGATATCTCATTCACAAAATCAGTATTTCCTAAACCTGAATGGAATGAAATTCAGAATAAACCAACAGAATTTCCTCCTGAAAATCATACCCATTCTGAATATTCAGAAAATAGTTTTGAATATGAGAATAAGGAGTATGAACTGCATGATGTTGCAATACAAATCGTCAATTTCTTGGGGATCGAACTAAATTTCCAATTGAGTTAATTTTTAAACATCCTTCAAAATAATAAGCTTTATCTTTAATAACTATAATCAGTTACAGCAATTTGTGACACCATATCTTCCATCTGCAACATCTGGAAGTGAAATGGAAGAATTGCCGTCACTTGCAATCAAATGTGCAAAAACGATTAATTGATTATAATTTGGATAGTTATGAAGTAATAAAACGAGAAAAGGAAATCATGCTGTCACTTTCTCAATGGAAGATATGGTGGCAGAAAGAAAGAATTGCCGTTACTTGCAATTCGGGACATTATAACACTTTAATTCTTTATATTATTTATTGATAGGAGAATTGAAAGTAGTTTACATAATGTTAAAAAGGAAATCATGCTGTCACAAAGTGGAAATATCCTGCGTCACTTTTTAGCAAAGCGAAGACCTGCAAAGCTCATTGAAACTAATTTTCAAAATATTAAAATTTTATTTATTTCTCATTTTTACATAATTTTGATTTCCGATTGTACTAAAAGTCAATTCAATATGTTGCAGTAAGGAAATCATGCTGTCACAAAGTGGTAATATTCTGCGTCACTTTTTTAACCGAAGAATAAAATACTATCCGATAAAACAAATTAGCATAAGTAATTGGTGGAGGTGGCGGGAATCGAACCCGCGTCCAAAGATAAGTCAAAAGCCGAATCTACATGTTTAGCTATTTTTAATCTTACTTTTCTTTTGGAAAACAGTCAAACCTTGAAAAAAGCCAGCCTATGAGTCTTGAATCATATTATAGACATCTACGATCCAAAGCTATTTATTATGTCACTCTCATATTCGCTAAACAGCCAAGCAAACTGGAGCGTAGCTGAACTAAGCAGCTAATGCGTAATCGTATTCTGCGATTAATTTTTGTTATTACCATTTTAACGAGTAGGTAATCTTCTCGACATGCATCGTCAATCCCCTTTATCCCTGTCGAAACCAGGTCACCCCCAATATGCAATTATAATGAACTGCATAACAATTTAATTTTAAGTGAATTTATGTCAAAAAGAAAATATTTTTGACGCTTAGATTAAGCAATTTTTAGATTCAAACACTGACAAAATCGCTTAATTAATTTTAGAGATTTTAAATATTGTAGTGAAGATATGGATGATTATTTTAATCTTAAGCAAAAACTTGGTGATGTTTTTGCTCTTCCGCTGAACTCATAAAAAATACTAAATTTATCAAAATGTTGCTCTTGACATTATTTTACCCAATTATCAGCTTGTGTTCAAGGAAATTAAAAAGATGTATAAATATGATGTTATTGTGGTAGGAGCTGGTCATGCTGGAATAGAAGCAGCAATGGCATCAGCAAAAATGGGAGCAAAAACCTTAATTTTTGTAATCAAGATCGAATCTATCGGAAGAATGTCTTGTAATCCCTCTATTGGTGGTCCCGCCAAAGGACATTTGGCAAGAGAAATTGATGCTATGGGCGGAGTATTAGCCAAAGCTGCAGATTCTACCGGAATTCAATTCAGGATGTTGAATCAAAAAAAGGGACCTGCTGTTTGGGCACCCCGATCTCAAAATGATAGAGATAAATATTCTCAATATATGCGTTATGAATTGGAATCACAAACAAATCTTGATATTATAGAAGCACTGATTGATGATATTCTTTATGAAAATGGAGAAGTTATTGGTGTGAAATCTAATCTCGGAGAACCATATTTTGCACCTAAAATTATTCTGGCAAATGGTACGTTTTTACGCGGAATAGTACACGTGGGGAATGTTAATATCAGTTCAGGAAGAAGTGGTGAACCTGCTTCTGAGAAGTTATCTGCATCATTGATCAAATTAGGATTAAATCTACAGAGGTTCAAAACAGGAACACCTCCTCGAATTGATATTAGGACTATGAACTTTAACATTGTAGAAAAACAACAGGGAGATGATAATCCTCAAGGATTCTCATTTTATAGAGATATAGAACTCAAAAATTCCGTGAGTTGCTATCTAACCTTTACTACTCCACAAACACATCAACTCATTCAAAGAAATATCAAAAAATCTTCTTTGTATGGAGGATTCATTCAAGGAACCGGTCCTCGCTATTGTCCTTCAATTGAAGATAAAGTTGTAAAATTTGCGTCCAAAGATAGGCATCAGGTTTTCATTGAGCCAGAAGGAGAAAGCACTTTTGAAGCTTATGTAAATGGAGTATCTAATAGCCTTCCACCAGATATTCAAAGTCAAATTATTGCTTCCATTCCTGGACTGGAAAAGGCAAAAATCATTCGTTATGGTTATGCAATTGAATATGATTATATTGTTCCTGATAATTTAAAACTAACTTTGGAATATAAAAAGATAAAAGGTTTGTATTGTGCAGGTCAAATCAATGGAACTTCCGGTTATGAAGAAGCAGCAGCTCAAGGTTTAACTGCTGGAATCAATGCTGTTTTATCCTTACAGAATAAAGAGCCATTACTATTTGACCGCTCCCAGTCTTATCTCGGAGTTTTGATTGATGACCTTGTTACAAAGGGAACAACAGAGCCTTATCGTTTGTTTACTTCTCGGGCAGAATATCGCCTTTTTCTACGACAGGATAATGCTGCTAAACGCCTGATGCCTTTAGGATACAAATTAGGTTTAGTCGAGAATGTGAGATGGGAAAAATTCCAAAAAGAGAATGAAATATTTGAACGAGAAATCGCTAAGTTGAAGAATACTAATTCTACAATCAATGAAGGATTAACTCAACCACTTCGTTATATTCATCTTTTGAAACGACCTGAGAATACTTATGATGATCTTACTAAGTTTGGCTATATTATTCCTGCTGATCTCACAGAATCATTGAAATCTCGTATAACGCTCGAAGTAAAATATGAAGGTTATATAAAAAGGCAACTTATGGGAATTAAGAAATTTGAGAAAATGGAACATTTCAAGATTCCTGAAAACCTCAATTATATGAGTATCAATTCAATCGCTTATGAAGCCAGAGAAAGATTAAATAAAATTAAACCCATATCTTTTGGACAGGCATCTCGCATTTCCGGGGTGAACCAAACAGATATTAATGCCTTAATGGTTTATTTAAAAAAGCAATCATTATGAAAAACGCGATATTATTAGCATTGATCTTCTTTCTTCTCGGATGTTCGAGTGCAAATCATTTTCAATTTGAACCATATCTTCCCAAAACTCAACACGCAGAGCTTATGCTTCCAGCTTGGTTAACAAATTTTCCTGATTCTCCCGATTATGTTTTAGGAGTTTCATACTTGGAAAACGATAGATTAAAGATGGAAGGTGCTGCCAAAGAATTTGCAGCAGTTCAAATAAACAGAAATAAGAATTCAATAATTATAAGTAAACATGCCAGAAGCTACTCTGATCAAGCACAATTCGAAGTTAATGTATCATCATCAATAGATAGTTTGAAAAATTGTTATGAAGAATTAGATATGATTGAGAACGTAGTTATCAATAATTATTTTCTAGCCTTATTTAAGTTAAAAAGTGCAATAAATATCCATTATGATAAAAAATTAATCTCAAACCAAACTGTAAGCAAACCTGATTGGTTTAGTGAGAATCATATTATTGAAAACGAACATATTTTTTCATTTTCTCAAAGTAGCTCCGAAAATTTGATTTTTGCCTTTGAGAAAGCCTTTGAAATATGTAGAATACAAATAGCTGATTATTTAGAGAAGAATATAAAATCCATTTTAACCAATAGAGGCAAATACAATGAAAAATATGTCGCAATCGAAACAGATATGTTACTTTCTAATTTGATAATAAGTAACATTTTTATAAGCTCAAAAACTTACGATTCTTTGTCAGCTTACACTGTTTATGTAAAGATGCATTACTCGGAGAAATAATGAATGTAATTGCAATAATCCCAGCTCGATATAATTCCACCAGACTTCACGGTAAACCCTTAAAACTTTTAACAGATAGAACATTGATTCAACATGTCTATGAAAGTGTTGCATCAACAGAAATATTTTCAGAAGTAATTGTAGCTACAGATGATCAGAGAATATTTGACCATGTTGTCAGTTTCGGTGGAATTGTAGAAATGACTTCTCCCAATCATAAAAGTGGTACTGATAGAATTGCAGAAGTATGCCAAGAAAAGAATTTTGATCTTGTTATCAATATACAAGGAGATGAGCCTTTTATTTCAAAAGAGCCATTGCATTCCTTAATCAACCTCTTTAGCGACAAAATGGTACAAATTGCTTCTTTAATGCATATTCTTACTGATGACATCTCAAACCCAAATAGTGTAAAAGTAGTTTGTAATAGAAATAACTTTGCTCTATATTTTTCACGCTCTGTAATACCATTTAATAGAGATAAAAATAACAATTCATTTGCTTTCAAACATATTGGAGTTTATGCTTTTAGAAGAAAAAGCTTATTTGAATTTATTAACTTACCTCTAGGAAAACTAGAAAATATTGAAAAATTGGAACAATTGAGATTATTAGAAAATGGTATACCCATAAAAATGGTAGAAACTGATTATAAAGGTTTCGGAATTGATACTTTGGAAGATTTAGAAAAAGCTCGTAAAATGTTTATATAAACTAATTACTACGCTTTATTAATATAACTTGTAACAAAAAAAGCTCAGTACAAGACTGAGCTTTTTTCAAATATATGAATTCTATTTCATAAGAATCATTTTTTTAGTAGCAGTATATCTGCTTGTTTTCAGTTTGTAGAAATAAACGCCACTGGAAACTGATTTGTTGTTATCATCTTTTCCATTCCAAGTCTCTGAATTATAACCAGTTGAAAATTCTCTATTAACTAAAGTTTTAACTTTTTGTCCTTTCATATTGAATATTTCAATAGAAACGTTACCTGATTCTTTCATATCAAAACCAATAGTAGTTTCTGGATTGAAAGGATTTGGATAGTTTTGAAGAAGTTTTGCATCTGGTGCATTTACAAGTTCATTATTATTTGCAGAACCCTCATATGGAGCAGGCATTTCAACATTAAGAGCAGCGTAAGAAAGCATTCCACCTTCATTAGCTCCATGATCTTGAATAAAACTACCATAGCTATAATCATCCATAAAGAAGAGATGAAGTTTTGCATGATATTCATCAATTACTTCAAGTTGATCTGTTGTATATACATAAGCTGGAATCATACCATCTAATTCCGTAAAATAGTTTTCATCATTAGAATTTGCATTTAAAAAAGCTGGTTGTGACCATGTTACACCATAATCTCCAGAAACTGCTACTGCAATTTGTGGTTTTTCTGCCCAATCTTCATATCCTGGATAACCTTCATAATTTAAGTAAACACCTTCTGCATCTTGCCAAACCGCAACGCCCCAATTATTATTGAATGAAACCTTAAAATTAGTTTCATGAAAATAATTATTTGCATCACCAAACCAAGACCAAGAAGGAACACTAGCTGGAAAATCCAAAAGACCCTCATCATCAAAATTATCACCATAACCATCTTCATCTAAATCCCATTGAATAGAAGGTACATCATCATTAGGATTAACACCTTCAATATAAAGATCAACAAAATCAACTTCCAATTCTCCATTAACTATTTCAAAATTAAATATTTTGGGATTAAAAGTTTTAGGTATCCAATAGTTAAGAGTATCATTTTCAACTGTGTTGGTAGTAAAAGCTCCCATACAAGTTATCTTAGCATTTTCACTGCCAAGGCTATTGGTAAATAAAGCATTGTAATGTCCACCATTGCCGTCTGGGGAAGCAAACATCTCAGCTACACTTCCATCCTCGTTTTCGAAATAAGGATCGCCAGCTTCATCTAATGGGTTATTAACTTCATATGTAGCATCAGTTTCATAATATGTCCAGGTTTCTCCATAATCTTGACTGTATTGCATACACCATGTTGTTCTACCAAGAGTAACATTTTCTTCAAATTTGTCGTAAAAACCTACAAAAGCGACTTGACCATCATCTGATATTGCTAATGAATGAGTAACCCTTGTATCATTGTCAGGATTGTTATCATATTGTAATAAATCCCATTCTGGAAATGTATGATAAGTAAATTCTAATTCGATTTGTGATTCCATATCAGAAGAATTAAAATCTGCATAACCAAATAATACATTAGTAACATAAGAACCTGTAGGACATGGGGTAGCATTATGCCCAACAATATAAGTCCTATTTTTCCCTTCTAGAGGAGATGGTCCTATTCTTACAACTGGCCAAATAAATTCATCATCGTTATGTCCAGTAAAGGGTTCCCCATCATCAGGATTGTTAATAACAGTGAATGCTTCATTCCACAATCCAGGACCGCCCATTAGACTATAAAGATCATAGCTCATAGAACAATCTAAAAGTGTACCTCCATCAATTGAATTGTGCCAAGCAATTAACGGATTACCTGTAAATGGATCAATATCAATACCTGCATATCCTTCACGAATATCATCAGTTGTAATAGTTGTGCTTGATACTAATTCACTTGCAGAATTAATATAAGCATAGTACTCTCTTCTCGTAGTATTAGCACCAGAATTTGGTGTTAAATGGAAAGCTACATAAAGACCACCTGCTTGGTATCCGTAAGGCATTGAAATTTCAGGTTGAAGTTTCATCGGATTACACCAATATGAACCAGGCATATAATCGTAATAAGAGACAATTATATCTACTGGATCAACTTCAAATAAAACGACTGGGGCTTCTTCTCTACTTGCTACATTTTTTCCCGTATTCACTGATGATTTGTCATCAATTCTTCGAAAAGAATTTTTTTGAAAATCATCTGCGAACATGCTTATTGTCAAAATTGCTAAGACAATAAGAATTAATAATTTTTTCATCTTTCCTCCTTGTTTTTGTTTTTTTATATTTTTTACTTCTTCTAATAAAGAAGTTTTATAGAAATTCTATGAGGAGTATTTATAAAATCCTCTTGTAGATATCCAAAACTTGTATAAGAATAATCAAATTGGACAATAACAGAGTTAGTTGGTATTGTGAGACCAAATCCTAAAGATAAACCTGCTGCATCATAATTAAATTGATAACCGGAACGAGCACTAAATACACCTATTTGATATTCAAAACCTAAATTATAAGTTTCTGTTCTATCAACACAATTATCCAATTGAAATGCTCCAATTAATTTGGAATTATCTCTTTCATATAGATCAGCAGCAACTCCCAATGAGAAATTCATAGGAATCTTAAATTCTAATTCTGCAATATCTTCATCAATAAGTCCATCTCCATCGTTATCTAAAAGATCAAACGGATCCTCATCAAAACTTCCATCATTATCATCATCTAATTCATATTTCAAATTTGGTCCAAAATTTCTTAAAGACATACCTATGGTAAAATTCTTCCAACCAGTATTATACAATGAACCTAAGTCTACCCCAATTCCGTTTACATCATATTCATCTAAATTTTGTCTAAGATATTTAATCGTAGCCCCAAAAGAAAATTTGTCTGTAAAGGAACTTGCATAAGTAAGACCCATTGCAATATCACTACAGGTAAATTGTTCACCTGTTGGTTGGTCAAAAGATTCTTCTTCATAAACATCCATCCAATCCATATGTAATACCGAAGCACTAAAAGCTAAAGCACCAAAGGAAAGTAATTTTGATGCAGCAAAATATTCATGCATAATACCTGCTACATATTGTGTATGAGAAAATAGTAATTGATTTTGAGATTTTAAGGCTAATCCTGCTGGATTCCAATATACAGAAGAAATATCATCAGAAACGGCAGTATAAGCTTCTCCCATTCCAATAGCTCTTGCATCTACACCTAATTTTAAAAATTGTAATCCAGCGGTTCCGGTTTTAGGAAATATTTCAGCTATTAACAAACCTGGTAGCAGTACTACTATTAATAGAGTAATTATATATTTTTTCATTTTTACCCCCTTATTTAATTATCACAAATTTTCCGACTTTTATCTCTCCGTCCTCAGCTTCAACTGAAAAAAGATAAACGCCACTTGCAATGATTTGATTATAGGAAGATAATAAATCCCAAGATTGAATACCGGAAGCAGCTTTTCCAGAATATGCTGCTTTACTCACTGAAACAACATCTTGTTGATTGTTAATTCCATCATGTTTGATAGTATCTACAAGGTCACCAGCTAATGTATAGATTCTAATTGTACATTTTTCAGGTAAATTTGCAAACCATAGTCTTCTACTCTTATCACCCTTTTGATCATTCTCTCTTCTTCCATCAAATTTACTAGTTCCTACATAAGGATTTGGAATAACTATTATATCGTTCATTTTACTTGCAGCGGTTGAACCTGGGAATAATACTTTCATATTTGCCCCAGCATCCCTTCCTGATTCGAGTGAACCAAGTTTAGCTTTTGGCATTCCTCTGTCCCAAGCTGTTACAGCTACATAATACTCAATACCTTTAGGAGGATTAAGAATTGTAGCTTTATAATAAACTCTGGAAAAACGATCAATTCGTTGATCTTCAAGTTGTTCATCAATCAATTCCTGAGTTTCTCCATCAGTGGCATATTGACCATTAAAACCATCTAAAGGAATCAAAGCTCCACTATAAAGTTCCAAATAGATTTCATCTCTCATTGCCGGGTTTTTAAAAAGTAAAGCTTGATCATCAAAGGTTAATGAATTTGCAGTAGTTTGTAGCTCTTCTGACCATTCTACTTCATAATTATATATAGGTTCACCAAAGAAGTCATCTCCTTCTTCAAAGAGTTCTAAACTAAACATATCATCATAGCGATAGTAGTTAGTATAAAACGCCTCACCTTGAGAAATTGTCTTTTTTTGAGGGAAATGGTTATCAATACCTAAGTATCCGCCATAATCATCAAATTGAATGTTTGCATCACTATTTACTTGGAAATCTAATTCATCCTGTACTGTATCAATTTTATCCCATCTTTCTTCATGCATCCAATGCTCTTGAGATCCACTACCGGATCTTCCGTAAAGAGCATAACCTTGAAAATCGTGTCTAAGACGATAAGCTGTCCAAGGATTTAAATTTGCTCCTGTATTTTCATCAGGGTAACCATCTGTATTTGGTTTAAATTCATCAGGTATTCCTTCCGGTAATTCATTAGGATCAGGATTAGCAAAGTTAGAAATATAACTATCTAATTGAGGATTTAATGTTTGCCAGCCAATTACACCTTTATCAACAACTTTAGTATCTAAATTTAAAATCTCTGATCGGTTATCCCAATATACATCTATACTATTACCATTATTCATCAGTTCGGCATACATATTTGGAATTATAGGAGGTTCAGGAGCTTGATAATGTGGAAAAATATCCGGTTTAACAACATCTTCTAAACTCTGTGCTTGTCCATAAATCATTTTAGCGAATAATGCTGTGCTTTTTAGTTCATGAAGATCATCACCTGGGAAAATAGCAATAACTATCTTCATAGTTTTTTTAGGAGCAAGATTCCATGAACCAGCAGTTGGATTATCAAACCCTTGTTGATCTCCATAAAAAGCAAATAAATACCTTGTATCAGCATCTTCTTCTTGGTCTTCTAATATTAAATCAGTATATTTATTAGTATCTGGATTTCTATTCGTTAATAACCAATATTTTTCATTAGCTGTAGGAGTTGCACCAAATATATCTAAAGGATCTCCATCATCAGGGCCATTTCCAACTGTCCAATACCAACATCCGAAATCTAAGGAATCCGGATTAGGAGTACAAACTCTTGAACCTACCAAACCTGTAGTAAGCCCACCATCTCCATCAGCATCATAAGTATATGCAAATTCATAAGATTCTTCACCTACACCACCAACGTAAGCACTTAAATCATCACCAGCTATAGTTTGTCCACCCCAAGCCTGTGGACCAACATCAGAATCCATATAAATACCCATTGCACAATCGAATAAAGTATCTTGCTCATTCATGTTAGTAATATCAAATTCTACATAAACAAGATTTTTTATATATTCATAGCTCCATTGATAACTCATTTGGCGAACGCGAACATTCAAAGGAATATGATCATTACCACCTTTTGCAGATCCCCAATCTCTATCTCCCGTATATCCTTCTGGGAAAGGGCTATAATCATAATAAAATGATATGAAATCTTGTTCTGAGACCGGATAACCATCTTCATCATATAAACCATCATTATCATCATCTTTAGGAGAGGCAAAATTGAAATATTGAAATTCGTCATCAGTACTTAAATCAACAAATCCTAACGGAAACCAGATATCAAGATTATCAATTATTTGACTATAATCATCAAACTCTGTAGGAAATAATCCACCATAATCCTCAAAAGCAGGATCTAATTCATCACTAGCTCTAAATGGAAATGAAAAACCGGCAGGATCCTCATCAATTGAGCCATCACCATCATCATCAACTCCCCGGCGTTGTTCACGAATAGAAGAATACATAATTGTATCTTGTAAATTCCAAGTACTGTATGTTTGACCTAAAGGAGCACTTTCCAAGGGATTGTATGCAGGTAAGAATTCATACAAATCTCGATCACCATCAAAGCCGCATGTTGTCAAAGTATCTACAACAACTAAAAGTGAATCTGTCCAGTCGTCATGAGTTTGTGGAATTACATGGTCTTCAGAAGTAGCATCAAGTCTCCAATATAATTTTTGACCAAGTGAATTTCTTCTAATTTTTTTCGCTCCAAACCATAAAGCACCTTGGTAAAGATAATCAATAGCACTTCCACCTGGATATTCCAAAGAAGGCCATTGTGGTGTAATATCATCTCCTGAACCAAAAAAACCGTAATTACTAACTCGCAACCATATATTACCAACATTATGGTATTTCACTAAATCAAATTTCTTTTCACTACCGGAAGAGTCAGTTGATCGAGCATTAAGGAAGCTGGTTAGTAAAAGAATAATACTTAAAAATAAAATTATTCTTCTAATGTTAATAAACTTCATAAAAATCCTCCCAAATATATATTAATTTAAACTAAATTTAACTGGAAATTTTACCCATACAGCGATTGATTTACCACCGCTTTTAGCTGGCTGATATTCCCATTGTTTAACAGCTTTTATTGCCGCTTCATCTAATCCACCAGGACCAGATTGTAATGATTGAATAATCTCAACAGCTCCAACTTTTCCTGATATTAAAATTTCAGCCTCAACCCACACATCACCTTCAATTCCGCTTCTCTTTGCAAAATCTGGATAAACCGGTGGAACAGCTTTAAGCCTTACCGGAGGATCTTCAAAAACAACAAATTTTGATGTTTTACCAAATTGTTCCGGTGGAGCTTTTACTTCATAAGGATCAAGAGTTGTAGTAGCAATTGTTTCAATAATTTCAATATCTTCATCATCATCGGTTAGTTCATCTTCATCTACAATGATTTGAATCTGAGGTTTAACAGTTTGTTCAGGAGGTTTAATCCTTTCTTTAATTTCAGGAGGAAGTTCAATAGTTTTAATTACAGTTACTTCTCTGTGATATGCCTTAATTTCCATTTTGGGAGAAACCAAAAATGAAAATAATAAAATCAAAACCGCTAAACTCAATGATTTTTCATAATAGCTCTGAGCAATATCTTTCCAATCTGATGTATATTTTTTCATAATCATCAACTCCCAAGCTTAGCTTCAAAGGATACACGCAAAACATCTGCATCTCTTAACTGTTTCATAATATCTGCCATATAACCATAAGTTGTTTTTTTATCTGTTCTAAAACAAGCTATCAAATTAAAATCTAGTTCCTTTTTCTTTAGCATAATCCCATAAATTTGAGGAATTTCCACCGCAAGATCATCAATAGAAATCGTATTAGATCTATCTACATAAATTGTGGCAGAATGACTTCTAGGAATTTTTTCAATTTCCATAGCTTTGGGTAAAACAACATCAAGTCCCTTTTCCTTCACAAAAACCGTAGAAACCATAAAAAATATAAGTAGAAGAAATGCAATATCAGACATGGAGGCATTCGGTATTTCTGTAGATGCTTTTGTTTTTTTTTGAATTTTTGCCATATCAAGCTCCCTTAGTTCGTAGAAAGCGAAATTTTTTCCGCTCCCGCTGCTTGTAATTTATCCAAAACAATCACCATGTTTTCATAAGCACTCATTCTATCAGATTTAAGTGAGATAACCATATCTGCATTACTTTTTACTATTTTCCGAATCATTGATTCAAGCTCGGCAATTGGTATTTGTTCTTTATTGACCATTACCAAACCTTCATTACTGATTTGTATTTTTGTAATATTTTTATCATCAATTTTAACTTTTTTTGTGCTCTCACTTTGCTGAGAAGCAGGTGGAAGGACTAATCCTAAACCTTTTTTTATGTCAAACTTGGTTGTAGTTAAAAAGAATATCAACAAAAGGAACGCCACATCAGACATAGAAGCAGTAGGAATACCACCCATATTTTTTCGTTTTCGTCCCAACTTCATAATATCACCTTACCTATTTTTCTATTAAGGTTTCAATTAATTTTTCCGAACCTTTTTGCATATCCATTACAATTCCATCAACCATCGTCAGGAACATATTATTAGCAAACTGAACAGGTATAGCAACAGCAAGCCCAGCAGCTGTAGTAACAAGAGCAATCTTGATACCAGAAGCCACAATTGTAGGATCTACTTCACCAGCTTTGGCGATAGCATCAAAGGCAGCAATCATACCAACAATAGTACCAAAGAAACCAAACATAGGTGCTAAATTAATAGTTGTAGATAAAGCAATAAATCCTTTTTCCAGAAAAGCCATTTCCATAACACCAGCGTTTTCAATAGCTTTTTCAACTGCTTCAATACCTTTTTCTGCTTTTAAAAGCCCAATATGTATAATAACAGCAACAGGTCCTCTAGTTTTTTCACAAACCTCTATTGCTTCATCATATTCTTCATCTTCTATCAATGGAATAATTTGTTCTAAGAAATTATTTAAATTTGTCTTAGCATAAGATAAAGAAACTATTTTCCAAATAATTGTTGCTAATGCCCAAATTACTAAAACAAGCATGGGCCACATCACGAATCCACCTTGAATAAACATATCAACAAAACCGCTACCAACTATTTTTCGTGCGAACATTTGTAATCCACCCATTTCAGGTGATTCTTCAAAATTTTCTGCAGCTCCACTATTCTCTTCTGAAAATGTTGTACCAACATTATCCACATCGTCTTGAGCAAAAGCAGGTATTGTAAATAAAACTATAGCAATTGCTAATAACATAAATAAGACAAGATTTTTTTTTCTCATATCTATTTTCCTCCTAAGATTTCAAATTTACCAATTATATGACATACCAACTGTAATAGTTCTACCGGAACTAACATTTGATGGATTTTTTGTCGAAAGATCGTGCATAGCTTGTTCTTGATCCGATACATAGTTATTACCACCATCAGTTAGATCTACTCCATCATAATATGGTGATCCAGAGATAGCATAAACCCTATAAACATTTGTTTTATTGAACAAATTGTTAATTTTCATATACATTTTTAGATAACTATTTTGTGTAAAATTAATTTTTTTATTGAATTGAAGTCGAGCTGTTTCTGTGAAATCTTGTCTCTCACTATTTATATCGAGAGCGTCTCCCTCAGAATTAGCTGGAGTATAAGGTTTTCCGGAACTTAAATCATAATTAAAACTCACAGAAAAATCATCTAATGGAAAACGGAAATCTGTAGCTGGAATATACCATTCTTCATCATTACCAACTTTAAAAATCAGATTGAAGTTAAATGTATGTGTGTTATCCCAGTCTAGTGCAAATTCACGCAAATTTGTTGCTTCATCTTGAAATCCTGCTTCAGAATTGTTACCTTGAGCCCAAGCTAAAGAATAAGAAGTAGATCCCGAAATAAAATTTGCAAGATTTCGAGACAAGTTAATATCTATACCACGTACACTACCATAATCTTCTGAAATATAACGATACATAGGAATTGATTGATTATTTGGATTTTCACTATAAGGTATTAAAGTATCATCGTCTTGTAAAAATACTTTTTGATAATTTACATAATTATAGATGTTTTTATAATATGCTGTAACATCCATAGAATAATTTTCACCAAGCCCTTTTGATAGACCAACTTCATAAGTAACTGTAATTTGTGGATCTAATTTGGGATTTCCGATAATAGTATTTTCAGCAGTACCAGTAATTGCATCAAAAGGACTTTTAGAAGTAAAAATATACTGCATTTGAGGTAATTGATTTTGATAGTTATATGCAAAATGTAAAACCGAAGTTTCTGAAATTGGATGTGAAATTCCTAAACGTGGAGAAAGCATTAATCTGAATTTTTCATCATTTTCAAATTCTTTGATCACAAATGAACCATCATTTTGGATTTTTTTATAATCATTGCCCAAATACCAAAAATCAAATCTTAATCCGGCATTTACATTCATTCCTTCCCATTGCATAGCATCTTGAAAATACAAAGCTCCTTGCCAAGGATTAGCTTCGTATCCATCCGTAGTGCCAGATGCGACTAATACTGCATTATAATAATCTTCTGCTGAATAAAGATCCATAGATTTTGGTACTACTGTGGAATCTACTCCGGTCGCAGTTTCAATATAGAAGACATCTCCCTCTTCTACATGGAATAAAGGATCTTTTTTCCTCAAATATTCATCAAAACGATAAGAATCTATTTCCCAAGGATTTACTAATTGATCTTTCTTAATATAATGTTTCATAACCTCAAAACCGGATTTAATAGTATGTATCAATCCATATTGGTATTCGAAATCGGTTCTTAGGGTAAATATCTTATTCTCATCATCTATATAGCTACCACCAATAGTACCCGGTCTTTCAAATTCATTATTTTCATCAATAAAATGGAGCACACCTCCATCATCATTATATGCCCAATCATATAAATTATCAAGTCCAAGTTCATGCTCAATTCCACATTTTCCATCTGGAGTTAGAGCCCAAATTGGAGTCGCGGGATTTCCAATTGTTTCAGAATTAACTACTCCATCAATTATTGCCATTGAATCTGCGGCAGACATATTATTATAATCTATATTCCAAGAATCCTTTAATCCAAAATAGCTATCTCTTGAAATACCTTTTGGATATTGTTTAAACTGCTTACCATAAAGACTTGCTTTAACTTTTAAATTAGCAACTGTTCCAATCATAGTATCATAAGTTAAAATATATTGTTTTTGATTGCCTTCTGATCTATAATAATGATCTAAAGCATATTTCCATCTATAAGCAAAATGGTCTCTGGTATTTTGGTCTCCTCTAATTGCAAATGTTAAAGACTTTGTAGCAGAAAGACTATATTTTGTTTTAAAGTTTAAGTTATAATCATTAAAATTTCTATTACTTCCAAAATCAAAACCCAAGATATCTTCTCTATTTTTATAGGGTTCACTTGCAGGATAATTATTGTGAGTAAGCCCTAAATCTGTAAAAGGATCAGATTCGTAATGATCTTTATATCTTGTATCATACCAATTTGCACTGCCATTTATAAAAAAAGTTAAGTTTTCCCGAAGATCTGAAACAACTGGAGTTAAAAGGGGACCACCCAAAGCAAACTTCATAACATCTGAGTTCGAGTTTTCTTCTAAAATTAAATGGTCTGTTACAAATTCGACTTTACCTGTATAATAGGATGTACCATCTTTAGTAATGATATTTACAACACCGGATTGAGCATTACCAAATTCGGCAGGGAAACCACCAGTCATAACCTTAGTTTGAGCAATAGCATCTGAATCTATAGTAAGACTTGCACCACCATCAACAGGATCTGATACTGACATTCCATCAACTGAATATGATACTTCATTACCTCTACCACCGCGAACATGTACTTCTCCATCAACAACTTTGACACCAGCTTGTAAGGCAATAATATCATCAATATCATCAATACCAAGATCTTCAATTGATTCTGCGGTTAAAGTTTTTCCCGAACTGGTTTTAGTAGCACTAACTTGTTCAATTTCATCTTCCTCAACAGTATAGCCAGGAATCTCAATTGCAGATGTTTCAAGAGTAATATTTTTTATAATTGTTTCATCAATATTAATCTTAACACCGGTAAGTTTTTTACTCTTATAACCCATCTGCTGAAAAATAACATTATAAGTTCCAGGTGGAATATTGATAATAATATATGCCCCTTTTTCATTTGATTGAGCACCGATTTGTGTACCTTCTAAAATAACATTTGCAAAAGACACCGGGTTTTTTTTCTCATCAGTTATTTTCCCTGCTAAACGACCAGTCGTACCTGCGAAAACAGGAAGGCTAATCAGAATTGATAAAACCATAAAAATAGTAATTTTGCGTAACATTAAAATCCCCCTTATTGCTTAAAATAATTTCTTATTCGACAAAATCAGCATGAATAGTAATCGTGTCAATTTTTTTTTACACACTTTCAACTATTAAAATTCCATTTTTTTGAACTAAATTTTCTGTTTAACTCTTTTATTCTAATTAATTCAGTATCATTTAAAGAATCTTCTTTAAAAAGGTCATCATTCCAACATTGCTTAAAAGCATTAATAATGATAAAAACAGCATTTTTGAAACTATATTTTTTATCTGAAACATGATTTATACAAGCTGTTTTCTTTGATAAGTAATTAGAAAGTTTTTCTCTTTGTTCTTTTGAAATATTAGGTAATAAATATGCCACTTCAGATTGATTATGGTTTAAAAGAATCGAACCATGTTGCAATATGCAGTTATTCTTTCTATACTGAGCACTTCCCACAATTTTTTTATTTTTATATTTCAATTCGTAACGTGAACTACTTGTAAAACATGGGTTGAATGGTTGTTTTTGTGAAAAAGAACTTAGTTTTGCTTTCTCAAATTCGACATTTACTCCTAAATTTTGTAATCCTAACGCCAAAGGTTTACTAATCTCACTATAAGAATCTGTTATACTTCCTTTTAATCTTTCTTGAGCTGGAGCGATCACGGCATAAGTAATTTCATCTTTGTGTAGAACCAATCTTCCGCCGGTAGGTCGTTTTATAAAAGCGTAACCTTTTTTTTCTAATAGATCAAGATCAAGTTCTTTTTTAATTTTTTGATTATAGCCGAACGAAGCTGTAGGAGGATTCCAATCATAAAATCTAATGGTTGGAGGAGATGTTTCTTCAATATTTCCCAAAAAAATAGCCTCATCAATTGCCATATTTTCTGAAGGTGATTTTTTCCCCGAGATAATAATTCTCCATTTCATTTTATGATCCTTTATACATTAATCATTAATTTTATAAAGCAAAATCAATACCAAAGATATTTGTTCTTTAAGTTTCTTTCATAAAAAACAATAGAGTAAAAATGATAATCTGAGTAATTGAAAATCTGTGCAAAAAAACGTACATAATGAGTTATTTTTTTCACAATCAGCTATTTAGTGACGACAAAACAATAACTTGGATTTCCTTTTTCTTTGGTGTATTCATCAAAAGACTACACATAGAAACTCGTTATGAAATTTGTCTTAGTAATGTCTTCAGCATTCCCAATCTGGGAATCAGAAGCGAGATAAATATGAACTTCAAGTAAATTGGTTTTCCTTTTTTCTCATTTTTGTATTTCAAAAATCTATGAAATCGTTGAAACAGTTAAGTAATAGCTCACTTCTCATTAAATACAATCTATATTTGAATAATTCATTATCTTCTGTGTTATGAAAATATTGAATAAATAAATAATTCTGTATAAAATCGTAAAGTTTATTTCATGATAGTTTCTTATCTACAGAAGTACTCTAATCTCTTTTTCCTTATTTCAATATCTTGCCGAGAAATGCTTTCTAATTCTTTTGTACTAAAGGATTCTATATTGAATGAAGCTGTAATAGTACCTATCAACATCGCTTCTTTTAGCTTTTCTGAATTTAAGCAGGAATAATCATTAAGAAACCCTAAAAATCCGCCAGCAAAACTATCGCCTGCCCCAGTTGGATCCTTTACTTCCTCAACAGGAAAAACAGGTGTAAAATATAATAAATCCGATCCCATGATAAAAGAACCATATTCTCCACGTTTTACTACAACAAAATCCGGACCTGAACTTAAGACTTTTTTGGTGGCAAGGAAAATATTTTGTATTCCAGTAAGCATTTTAAGTTCAGTATCATTAATAAATAAAAGATTTGTATATTTTATAACTTGCCAAACTTTCTCAATTTTGCTCTTAATCCAATAGTTCATCGTATCAGAAGATACAAAAATATCTTTTGGAAACTTTTTAATTACACTCAACTGCAAATCAGGATCAATATTTCCGAGAAAAATACCTTGGGCATCATTGCAACTATCAGGTATTTCAGGTTGAAAAGTTTTGAATACGTTTAGTTGCGTGTCAATTGTTTCGGCTTGATTAGTATCATTATACAAACCGCTCCATTTAAATGTTTTCCCTGCTTCAATTCTCAAACCATCAAGTGAAATGTTTTTCTTTTTTAACATTGATAAATAATCTTGGGGAAAATCTGAGCCGACAACTCCGATCAAATGAACTTTTGTAAACTTTGAGGCTGAAAGAGAAGCAAAAATAGCAGAACCACCCAAAGCATCTTTTGTTTCACCATAAGAAGATTGAACAGAATCAAGGGCTATTGAACCAATTACAATTAAGCTCATAAACTATTTCATTATTTCCATATTATTAGATTTATTATTAAAAAAATTAAAAAAAATGCTATTATCGGGATTAGATAGATTACGAATTATGATGATTACAAAAACCAATAAAATTACTTTTACAATCAGATTTGCCCAAGTAGATGTTTTTTTACTTCTTCTATCCAATCTTTTTTTGTGGAAATTATCACTGATATTACTCATAATTATCATTTAGTGAGACACTGCAAACCATATTTAAATCTCTTAATACCCTCTTTGATATTTTCCATACTGGTTGCATAAGAAAAACGAACATGTTGGTTTGTTCCAAAGGCAGAACCCGGAATTATTGCAATTTTATGCTCTAGTAATAGATATTCACATAATTCAGCAGAATTTGTTATAGATTTATTGTTATTATTGTGTAGATAATAAGAAATATTAGGTAAAGCATAAAAAGCACCTTTAGGTAAATTACAAGTTACATGTTCAATGGAATTTAGTTCTTTTACCAGATAAGTTCGCCTTTTTTCAAATTGACAACGCATCTTTTCCAAACTTCCGTCATCTTCGGTCAAAGCCGTTAAAACTGCTCTTTGAGTCATAGAATTTACGCAGGACGTGGTATGACTTTGAATCCTACTTGCTCTCTTGATAATATCGGAAGGACCAGCAGCATAACCAAGACGCCAGCCTGTCATAGCATAAGCTTTGGAAACTCCATTAACTAAAACAGTATTATCCCGAATTTCAGGAGAAAGTGAAGCGATAGAAACATGCTCTTCCCTATCATAAATCAGTTTTTCATAGATTTCATCTGAAATAATTAGAATGTTATGTCTTAAACAAACTTCAGCAATTTTTTCTAATGATTTCCTTCTGTAAACTATTCCGGTTGGATTATTGGGAGAATTCAAAATAAGAACTTTAGGATTAGAAAGGGTTTCAATCTTTTCTTCAAGCTGTTTTGCATTGAGTTTAAAGTTGTTTGAAGTATTAGTTTTTATGAAAACCGGATGAGCGTCAACCAATTCGACTTGAGAAGTATAACTTACCCAATATGGCGAAGGAATTATTACTTCGTCACGCGGGTCACAAACAGTGAATAAAATATTTATAATTGATGCTTTTGCACCGGGAGAAACAAGTATATCTTCCGGAGAGCAATCTAAGTTGTTATCCCGTTTCAATTTTGCCGAAATGGCTTCTCTCAATTCAATAATTCCGGAGGATTTCGTATATCTTGTGAAATTGTTTTTAATTGCCTCAATTCCGGCTTTTTTAATATATTTTGGAGTACAAAAATCCGGTTCTCCCACACTAAAATTTATTACATCTATTCCCTCATTGATCATATTTTGAGCAAGGGCGGAAAATGAAAGAGTAGGTGAAGGTTTGATAGCCTTAGCTCTATGTGATAATTGAATCGCCATGATATCTCCTTTATCTTTTTTCTTCTAATACAATTAAAGCCAGATCAGCAACACTTAAGAATATTTTTCTGATATGATTCAGTAAACTATATCTGTTATTTTTCAGATTTTTATTTTCTGTATTTACTAAAACATTATCAAAAAAATTATCAATATATTCATTAAGGTTGACGAATTCAGCAAAAATTAGCGAATAATCCTTTTTATTTAAATATTGTTTTACTTTATCGAATAAAATCTCCAATTGTTGATACAGTTCGATTTCATCCTTTTCCTGTAACAGATCAACTTTTAAATCTTGAAATTCTTTGACTTCTCTGATAATGTTGGAAACTCTTTTAAATCCAGTAATAAGTTTGATAAAATCCGTATGTGTTTTGTATTCCTGAAGAGCAGAAGCTCTTTGATAAACATCAAGTACATTTTTGAATTTTATATGAATTACGCTTTGAATCACATCTTGCTGAATTTCGTTTTGTTCAAGGAACCAAGCTATTCTTTGTTTGAAATAGTTTATTACAAAATCAAGATTATTGTCTTTTTTGGGAAATTTTGATTCTAAAAGAGTGAAGGTGTTTTTTATAAATAATTCTAAATCAAGATTAAATTTATTACTGAAAATTATTTGAATAATACCATTGGTAGCTCTTCTCAAAGCAAAAGGATCATTGGAGCCGGTAGGAAGTTTGTCTATGCCAATAATACCGCAAACCGTATCCATTTTATCTGCCAAAGCTACGATTGAACCTGCAAATGTAGATGGTAGATCATCATTTTGCCCACGCGGAAGATAGTGTTCGTAAATCGCTGTTGCCACATTTGGATTTTCACCACTTGCCAAAGCATATTTCATCCCAATATAACCTTGTAATTTGGTGAATTCCTTTTCGTTCAACATTAATGTAATTAAATCAGCTTTTGCTAATTTTGCTGCTCGCAAACAATTTATTTTTTCTTGTGAATTAATTTTATGATCTTTTATTTCAATTGAATTTGTTAAGAATTCGACTGATTTTTCAATTCTATTTACTTTTTCCAATAGATTACCAAGGCTCGCTTCAAAGAGAACATCTGATAATTTGGGAACGTATTTTTCCAAAGGTAATTTCAAATCTTCTTTATAGAAAAATTCCGCATCATTCAATCTTGCTGAAATCACTTTTTCATTTCCTGATTTTATCAGTTCAGAAAAAACCGGATTTCCATTGGAGATAAAAACGAATTTATTAACTAATTTTCCATTCTTATCTTGAACTGCAAAATATTTTTGATGTTCAGAAAGCGTAAGAATGATGATTTTATCCGGTAGAGTTAAAAATGGTTCAGAAAAATTGGCAATAGTAGTAGTAGGATATTCTACAATATCAGTAATAATATCAAGAAGTCTTTCATTTGGGATTATCTCTTCATTAGAATCGTTAAACAAACTTTTCAATTGATTTTCGATAATTGATTTTCGTTTAGCCCGATCAGGAATTACAAAAGCTTTTTCCAGTTCTATTTCATAATCATCAATTTCTTTAAGTGAAATTTTCTTATCTAATCCCAGAAACCTATTTCCTCTCGTTTCTCGACTGTTTTCCAATCCGTTGAATTTGAATGGAATAACTTTATCATCAGATAACATCACGATCCATCGTAGTGGTCTGGCAAAATAAAAATCTGTAGAATTCCATCTCATACTTTTGGGGAATGAAATGCTTTTTAATAAAGATTCTACAATATTTTTTATTATCTCTTCCGTAGGTTTTCCGATGATATTTTTTCGAATGGCAATTTTCTTTCCTTTGGAAGTTTCTTTGATAAAAATATCGGAAACTAATGCTTTTGCTCCACGTAGAAAACCTTCTCCGGCTTTGGATAATTCATCATCTCGGTAGGCTATTTCTAAAGAAGGACCAACTTTCTCAATGATTTCATCTTGTTGTTTATCCGGTAAAGATTTAATAATTACTGCAAATCTTCTCGGAGTGGAAAAATATCTAATTGCTTCGTAAGTTAATTTGTTAGCTTTCAGTTCTTTTTGAATAAAATTTGTAATAAATTTCTGAGCATTCGCGATAAACACTGCAGGAATATCTTCAACTCCGATCTCAATTAAAATATCTTTTTTTATCATTATTTTTCCAATTAATTATACCTAAAATTTTAAAATTTGTGCAAAATTTTGGAATCTTCAATTACTTGTCTATTTTTTTTATTTTAAACCCAGCCCTTCCCCTTCGTAATGGGAAGGGAGTTAGGAATGTTACTCTTATTTTTTCTCTGTGCTCTCTGTGTGCTCTGTGGTAATATTCTTTCTGTTTCTTCTTAAAACTTTGTGTCTTAGTGTCTTGGCGAAAGTATATTGATTAATCAGCGAATTTTACTTCTCCAAAATCTTCCGGTATTTTTGAAATATCTTTCTCAATTTTATCAATACTGATTTTTTGGGTTTCCGAACTATATGAAAGAACTTTTTTATAGACCGAACTTTCTTGAGATTCTTCTTCAACTGTTCCTATCGCAGATTCTGCGAGTTTATCAACGAAGCTGCCTAAACCAAATCCCCGTTTTTTCTTCTTTTGAGGTTTGCTAACGACTTTATTATTAGGGTCATAATTTTTATTAAAATAATCACCTTCAACAAGAACAGGATGACCTTTGATTTTTTTAAGTTTTGCATAATCTATTTCAAATTCAGTATTAGATTTGTTTTGTTCCATTGCCGACATCATCTCTATCCAATTTAATCCCAACATAGAATTATAATAATCTTCATCCATTTGAACACCGACCAACTCCATAAGTTTCTTATTAAACCCATTTTTTTCGCTATTGAATTTCGTTAACATTTTTTTGTCTTGAAAAGTATAAATATCTACAGAAAGACTATCAATAAATCTTTTTCCTGTTTCAATCTCTTCCTTTTCCAAAAGATAAATTACATTAAAACGTTTTGTATTGAAGGAATTTATTTCTCTTTTTTCTTTTTTATCAATCACTTCAAATACTACTCTGATAGTTTTGAATTTGCTTGTTCCCTCTTCAACTTCTTCCTCTTCTTCTGCTTCAAAACTGGAATCGTCATCACCTTCCTCAAAATATTTTTCAATTGGATGAACATAATAAGAAGATTTATCATAATCTAATGAATAGATATTTTTCTCATCAAGATTATATATTTCGGCATTTTTACCGTTTGGAAAAAAGTTGGCGATCATTTTTCCCCAAAAACCTTTTCCATGCAATTTGCTAACTGTTTCTACTAATTTTACATTGTTTTTATAATACTCTGTAGTGTTGTTTTCATAAGTTCCAAATTTTGGTAAATCTACCTGTACATTAATATCTTCTGTAATATCTGCCAATATTGGTAAAACAAATATAACAGACATGATAAATAAAATAAATAATTTCATACTTTCTCCTGATTTTATGATTGATTTTTTTATAACAATAAGTGATTATTTATATTTTCTTTTCAATTTATCTAATTCTCACTCAGTCACTCTCCCTGCACTAAAATTATGCATTGATTCTATGATCTTATCTCTCATTGGATTTAAGTGTAGGACAGTAGAATGAGTTTAATAAAACAAAAATCATAATTCCCATTCTAATAAAAAGTCTAACATCTCTTCCATTCTCTGTCTGTAATCTGAAGTAACATCTACTTGAAAAAGATTGTTTTTAGGATCAATTGTAGTATAATTGCACCATCCTTCAAAAGATTCTAAGAAAAATCCCAGAAATACAAGTTCTTCATTTTTTACTTTTATTAAATATCTTTGGCAATTCTCATGGATATTTTCTAAACTAATTACCTTAAAATTCATTTTTTTATCAAGGCAATTTTTAAGACTTCTTGAACATTATTTACAAAAACAATATTTAATCCTTTTTTGATTTCATCATGAATTTCCGATAAATAAGGTTCATTTTTATCAGGAATAATAACCATTTTGATCTTAGATCTCTTCGCAGCAATCAATTTTTCTGCTAATCCTCCAATAGGTAAAACATCTCCAGTCAGTGTGATTTCTCCAGTCATAGCAATGTCATGATGAATTTTCATACCGGATAAAATTGAGATAATCGCTGTAAGCATTGTCACACCGGCAGAAGGTCCGTCTTTAGGGATTGCTCCTTCAGGAATATGTAGATGCAGATCCGTTTTTTTATAAAACTCAGGATCAATATTATAGTCTTTTGCATATAAACGTGCTAAACTATACGCTGCCTGAGCAGATTCCTGCATTACATCACCAAGTTGTCCGGTAAGTTTTAATTTGCCATCTCCATTCAATTTGATAACTTCTATTTGCAAAGTTTCTCCACCATAAGCTGTCCAAGCCAATCCGGTAACAACTCCAGCCTTATTAACACGATTCACTTCTGAGAAAAGATGCTTAGGAACTCCGAGAAATTTTTCTAAATCCTTACTTTTTACAGTTGTATTTTTCGATGAATCACCTTCAATATATTTTTTAATGATCTTACGTACTATTTTAGCAATTGTCCTTTCAAGACCTCTTACACCTGCTTCTCGAGTGTATTGCTTTACAATATTTTCAATTGCTTTCTTTTGAAACTTGATGTTAATCTTACCTTTTATTTCATGATAATCAAAAACTTTTGGGACTAAATGCTTAATTGCAATATTAATTTTTTCGTAAGCAGTATATCCTGGTATTTCGATTATTTCCATACGATCAATTAAAGGTTGAGGGATAGATTCAAGAGTATTTGCAGTTGTAATGAATAGAACACGCGAAAGATCATACTCAAAATCAAGATAATGATCGCGGAAAGATTCGTTTTGTTCAGGATCTAAAACTTCCAATAGAGCCGAAGCTGGATCACCTCGAAAGTCCATTGTCATTTTATCAATTTCATCCATCATTATAAGTGGATTAACGGTTTGAGATTTTTTCATACTTTGGATAATTACACCGGGAATAGCTCCAATATAAGTTCTACGATGTCCTCTGATTTCTGCTTCATCACGAACCCCACCCAGCGATAATCTAACAAATTTGCGGTCCAAAGCACGTGCAATTGATTTTCCTAAAGATGTTTTACCAACTCCGGGAGGTCCGACAAAGCACAATATCTGGCCTCTAATCTTTTTTGCAATTTTGATCACGGAAAGATATTCCAATATGCGTTCTTTGACTTTTTCCAAACCGTAATGATCTTCATCCAATACATTCTCAGCCTGTTTTAAGGAAAATTCTTTAAGTTCAGGTTCTTCCCAGGGAAGGTCAAAAATCCAAGTTAAATAATTATGAACTACAGAATATTCAGGAGAATATGAGTTTAAACGAGAAAGTTTTGTAATCTCTTCTTTCGCTCTTCTTTTCGCTTCTTCGCTCAGATTCATTTTTTCCAAATTTTCTTTGAATTCAACTAAATCAGCTTTTTCCTCTTTAGAAATACCGAGTTCTTTATGGATTACTTTTAACTGTTCAGATAAATAATATTCTCTTTGCAATTTGTTTAATTTATGTCGAACAGATCCATCAATTTTTTTTTCTAATTTCAGAATTTGAACTTCTTCGTTCAGAACTTCTAAAAATTTGTTATAAGAATCATATAATTCATTGATTTCCATTAACTTATGTTTTTGTTTCAATGGTATCTGAATATTTGCTAAAGCAAAATAGAAGTACTCAATTGGAGTTGAATTTTCATTCATCGGAAGTAAAGCTTCTTCTGGGATAGATCTGTTTAAACGAACATATTGGTTAAAAGCTTTTTTGAATGAACGAACCAAAGCTTCAATCTCGAGATTGTTTTTATTAAGGTATTTATCAATTTGTGAATAGTAAGCGAATAAAATATTTTTATTGCGATTGAACTTGATTATTTTTACTCGATGCAATCCCTCCACTAACATACGAATAGTTCCATCCGGAAGTTTTAGAACTTGTATTATCGAGCAAAGAGTTCCAATGCGAAACAAGTCTTTTGCTTTGGGATCTTCTTCATTTTCAATATCTGATTTTTGAGTTATGCAAATTATATGTCTATCGGAATCCAGTACAAATTCCGTAGCATTTTTTGAGGCTTCCCTTCCAACCAATAATGGAGTAATTGTATTTGGTACTATCATTGTATTTCGGAGTGGAATTACCGGTAAAATCATCATATTTTTATCTTTTTCAGCCATTATTTCCTCAATTATTTCAAATAAAAATTATATAAAAAGGGGTAGAAAAAAAACCACAAAATAATCGTCAACGATATTTTCACATTAATTTATTCGATAATTTCACGCAAAGAAGAAAATATTTTATAAAATGATATAATCAAATGGGAATTATACAAATATTGAACTTACTTTATATCCAAATTGTTATTGTTTGAAATTCAATATTACTTTTTGAATCATCTAATCTCATTATATTGTTTCCAGATTTATTTCTCAGAATTAATTAAAGATATTGAATTTTAGTTGGTTACAATTCATCTATTTTAGAAAGCAAGTTTATTTGTTTATCCAAAATCACGACAAACATCAATCATAGACACAATTATTCCCTTACATATATTTATTTATAGAAAACATTTGACATAATCAATTATACCAAAGGTTTTAGCAAAAATTTGTTTCCATTAGATTAAATTTTAGAGGTAATATGAAAGATTTTAAGCGTTTTATAGTGTTATTTGTCATACTTTGTATTTTCTGGATTCTTTTTGCAGGTAAAGAGTTCAATGAATTAATTTTAGGCTTTGTTGCTTCACTAATTATTACGATTTTGTTTTATAAAAAAGCCTTTATTTTTGGTGAATTTAATCTGAATCCAAAAGCGATCGCATATTTTGTATTTTATATTTTCATTTTACTTATAGAAATTATAAAATCAAATATTGCTGTGGCAAAACTTGTTATTCAACCAACTTTGCCTATCAATCCCGGAATTGTAAAAGTTAAAACTAAGCTAAAATCTCGTTTGGGTAGAATTATCTTAGCAAACTCAATAACTCTTACACCGGGAACACTAACTATCGAAACAAAAGATGACGAATTTTATATCCATTGGATAGATGTAACTTCAGAAAATATTGATGAAGCTACCAATTCAATTGTTCAAAATTTCGAAAAATATTTGGAGGTTATTTTTGGCTGAGATAATTTATAATATTTCCGCAATTATTGCTTTGGCTGGGATGATCATTGCCCTTTATAGAATGGTCAAAGGTCCAAGCATAGCCGATAAAGCTATTGCCTTAGATGTGATGACTATCATTTCAATATCTTTGATAGTCTATATTGCAGCTATTTCACAAAAAATAATTTATACTGATGTAGCTCTGGTTTATGCATTGATTAGTTTTATTGGTGTAATCGCAATTGCTAGATATTTAGAGAGAGGATTATAATGTTGATGCTTATAGGTTCTCTCATTACTTTGATTGGCTCTATTTTTTTATTTCTAGGAGCATTAGGAATTCTGAGAATGCCGGATGTTTACAATAGAATGCAAGCTGGAACAAAAGCAACAACACTAGGAACAATTCTTTTCTTAGCCGGACTTGCTCTTGGATACTCACATTGTACTTGCTGGCCACGTATTTTAACTCTAATTTTGTTTATAGTTTTTACGAATCCAATATCATCACACGCTTTAGCACGTGCAGCACACCATATTGGTATTAATCTTACAGAAAAATCTGTAACAGATAAACTTGCAGAAGATGAAGCTGAGAACGGAGAAAAATTATGATCACAATTATTGTTATAGTTTTAGGTTTGATTATGATTATAGCCGCTTTTTTAGCGATTTATCAGAAAAATCTTGTTGCTGCTGTAATTTCTGCAGGAGTAATCAGCCTTTTAGCAAGTATTTTATATCTTTTGTTAGCTGCCCCTGATGTTGCTATGACGGAAGCAGCAATCGGCTCTGGACTAACCACGGTTGTATTCTTGTATGCTATCAGCAAAATTAAGAAAAAGGATGGAGAATAATTATGGTAAAACGCATTATTATACTTTTAGTTATTGTCTTCTTTGCAATCATTATATTTCCACTCCTAAAAGTTGATCCCACAGATTCGCTAAGCTCTTTAGCTACAAAATATATTAGAGATGGAGCAGATGAACTTGGAAGTGCAAATCTTGTAACTTCTATAGTCGTTACTTATAGAGGGTTAGATACACTTGGAGAAGTTGCAGTACTATTTATTGCAACTGCCGGAGTTGGTTTTTTACTCAGGAAAAAGAAAAATAGTTCAGCGAATAAACGAAGAAAATCTTCAGAAATATTGTCTTCGGGAACATCTTTTCTGGTTCCTATAATATTCTTATTCGGGGTTTATATTTTCACACACGGCCATCTCACTCCGGGTGGAGGTTTCCAAGGTGGTGTTGTGATTGCTTCAGGCGTACTATTACTTATGCTTTCGGATGTTTCATTAAAATTTAACCATTTTCTGCTTTCCGCAATAGAATCATTCTCAGGATTTTTCTATATAATAATTGGTATTTTAGGACTGTTCCTTGCCGGAGGATTTTTGGATAATCGTATTTTCTCTCTTGGAACTTTTGGAAATATTTTCAGTGCCGGTGCAATACCTATTATTTATTCATTGTTAGGAATAAAAGTTGGTTCTGAATTGGTTGGAATTTTGGGAAATTTAAGAGATAGTGAATGAAAAAAAAAATGAATGAAAGAAACTTGTGCAAGAAGACATTCATTGTCATAAATTGTAAAAGAAAATGAGAAAGAAGTCAAACATCGTCATACATTGTAAAAAAGAATGAAAGAAAATAGTGAAAGAAGTCATAAATCGTAAAAAATTGTAAAAGATAATGAAAGAAATTGAGAAAGAAAGCAACATCGTTGAATTACGAGCGAAGCTCATTTGACGCACGAAGTGCATTTGCCAAGCGAAGCTTTCTTGACGGGCAAAGCCCACTTTCCGCACGAAGTGCATCTGACGAGCAAAGCTCATTTGACGGACGCAGTCCATTTTTTCTTCTTAATTAGGAGTTAGTTTTTGAGTATAAAATTAGAAGATCTACAAATTTATCAAATATCAATGAACCTTGGTGAAAAAGTTTGGGACTCGATTGTTAAATGGGATTATCTCGCAAAAGATACTATCGGTAAACAGTTCGTAAGGTCTATGGATTCAGTTGCTGCAAATATCAGTGAAGGTTACGGAAGATTTCATTACCGAGAATCGAAGCATTTTTATTATTATGCTCGAGGTTCACTTTTAGAATCTATGACTTGGCTACAGAAATCTTTTAATAGAGAATTGATTGATATAGAAGAATTTGAAAAGTTGAATAAAGAAATGAAAACATTGAGTATAAAACTTAATAATTATATAAAAACGATTGGGAAGATGGAAAGAAAGTGAAAGAGAATGCAGGAAGAAGTCAAAAATTGTCATACATTGTAAAAGATAGTGAAAGAAGGCATAAATTGTCATACATCGTAAAAGATAGTGAAAGAAAATAGTAAAAGAGAATAAAAAAGAATGAAAAAAGTAAAGCATTGTAAAAAAACAAAAAAAGAACAAACATTGTTAAATTACGAGCGAAGCTCTTTTGACGCACGAAGTGCATTTGCCAAGCGAAGCTTTCTTGACGGGCGTAGCCCACTTTCCGCACGAAGTGCATTTGACAGCGAAGCTCTTTTGACGCACGAAGTGCATTTGACAGCGAAGCTTTCTTGACGGGCGTAGCCCACTTTCCGCACGAAGTGTATTTGACAGCGAAGCGTTTTTCCCGCACAAAGTGCATATGACAAGCAAAGCTTTCTTGACGGGCGTAGCCCATTTTACACACGAAGTGTATTATTGCATCTTAAATTTAAGGAGTGATTAATGATAATTATTACAATCATAGGATTCCTATTAGTCATTATTGGTTTGTGGGGTTTACTTACTCAAAAAAATATTATTAAAATGATTATTAGTTTTTCAATAATGGACACAGGTATTCATATAATTATGGTATCAATTGGTTTTATAAAGGGTAGAACAGCTCCCATTTTTGACAAAACCGTACAAATTGCCGAAGGTTTAGATAAAATGATTGATCCTATTCCATCAGCTCTGGTTCTTACTGCGATCGTTATTGGTCTGGCAGTTACAACTTTGATGTTGGCTTATGCAATACAGCTCTACAAACAGAAGAATTCCTTATCAATTGACGATTTTGAGGAGCTTAAATGGTAAATCCGTTATTTATATTTATTATCTCATTTGCAGTCGC
Source organism: Candidatus Cloacimonadota bacterium (assembly GCA_021108315.1). Lineage (GTDB taxonomy): Bacteria > Cloacimonadota > Cloacimonadia > Cloacimonadales > TCS61 > JAIORE01. Next base: position 2,877 of record JAIORE010000366.1, on the reverse strand, counting down.
ATTTTTATTAGGATTTTTCCAAAATATTAGCAAATCGATTGCGAACTTGCTTTTTTATCTTACACTTGGAGCAATTCTATCAATTTCAGGATACTGGTTGTATCAGAATCTGTTTGTTGGTGTTGATACCAATATTTATACTGCTGGTTTCAAACCTCCATTCTCCATTAATCTACGAATGGGATTAGAAGAATCACTGCTTACTTTTTTGATTAATTTAGTTGGCTTGTTTAGTAGTTTTATACTTGGTTCAAGATTTAAAGAGTTAAAACATAGTTCTGCTTACCTAAAATCATTATATATTATGCTGATTATGGGATTGAATGGCATCATTATGACACGTGATATTTTCAATTTATTCGTATTCTTGGAAATTGCATCAATTGCCACATATTCTCTAATTGCTATTCAAAGAAATTCCAAATCTCTATCAGCAGGCTTTAAATATCTTCTCGCAGGTGGAATCGCCAGTTCATTTTTCTTGCTTGGAACAATCTACTTGTATCGTTTCACCGGAACATTGAACTTAGATATAATGATCTCCTCCAAAGCATTGTTTATTGGAAAGGCTGGTTCAATAGCTCTCTTCTTTTTACTTTTCTCGGTACTTTTGGAGCTTAAACCTTTTCCTGCAAACGGTTGGGCATTAGATATTTATCAAGCTGTAGATCCATCAATTGTCTCGGTGATCGCAGTTGCTTCATCAGGTGCTCTATTCTTCACATTATATAAATTTATGCCACTTCTAAGTATGAATTTCATAAATATGATTGCAATTACCGGTATTACTACATTTCTTTTCTCAAATCTTTTGGGATTGAAACAAAAAAATGTTCGCCGTCTTTTGGGGTATTCTTCTATAGCACAGATAGGTTTACTTGTCACAGCTTTGGCATTGTTACATAAAATTGGATTTAGCAATGTTTCAAATCCAACTATTTTTGTAATATTAGGTGGATTCTTTTTAAATCATTTCTTTGCAAAAGCAGGTTTGTTCTGGCTTGCTGATATTATTGGTGATAATTTTTCAGATTGGTCGGTTTTGAAAAGAAGACCATTTTATTTGGTAATTTTTGGTAGTTTTATTTTTGCCTTGGTTGCTTTACCACCTTTTCCGGGTTTCTGGGCAAAGTGGACACTCATCACTCAACTCGCAACTCACGGACTTTCAAACTGGATTTGGGTAATTCTTCTCGGCTCATTATTTGAAGCTATTTATTTGATTCGCTGGTTCGTTATTGCTTTCAAGGGTAATAAAGAAACGGAGTTTTCTATCCCATTCAATTATCACATTCCAATCTCACTGTTTTTTACTTTCTTAGCTATGATAGGTTTATATTTTTTGAAAGCGATTATGGGAATTAATACTGTTTATTTACTACCTGTAATGGTTGCCTTGGTTTTCTTTATTATTGATTGGTTACCGCATAAAATCAAAGGTTTATTAGCTTTGGCATCGGTAATTGGTTTTGGTTATTTTCTTTATCCGTTTGAAAGTAAATTGCAACTATTTTTCGGAGTTATTTTCATAATTGGAAGTGCTATAAATATAATTGCAACTTTAAGTAGGAAAGAACTCAGCAAAGGATTATATAGCTTCCTTTTGATGATGATTTTCGCCTTTGGTAATCTAATTATTGCCAAGAACTATTTAGAATTTTTCCTAAGTTGGGAATTTATCACAATGTCCTCGTTTATCCTAATTTTAAGGGGTAGAAAAGCTAAAAAAGCATCTTTGATGTATATGATTTTCTCAATTTCCGGTGCATATCTAATTATGGCAGGATTTAGTTTAGCTCCGGCATTATCATCAAATTCTGCTTTGATAAAATCTATCGCAAATATCAATTTACCAATGATCTCTACCATTTTACTGGCAATCGGTTTTATGATAAAATCCGGTTCACTTGGTCTTCATATTTGGTTACCGGAAGCTCACGCTGAAGCAGAATCTGATGTTTCTCCGTTTATTTCCGCTATTTTACTCAAAGCTGGTGTTTGGGGAATGTTATTAGTTGGAGTTTCATATTTAAACCATATTCCTTCTTTTGACGTATTCTATATTATTGGATGGATTGGAGTTTTAACAGCTATATTTGGAGCATTCTTAGCTTCATTTGAAGAAGATGCAAAAAGATTATTGGCATATTCAAGTATGAGTCAAGTTGGATATATTATTGCTTCTATCGCAATCCTAAGTCATCTTGGTTGGGTTTCTGCATTGTATCTATCATTTAACCATATGATGTTTAAATCTGCACTGTTTATAGCTGTAGCGGGAATTTATTATAGAACTCACACCAGAACAATGTATGAGATGGGTGGTTTGATTAAAAAAATGCCGTTATCTTTTATCACCGTTTTGATTTCAATAATCGCAGTTTCAGGAGTGCCACCATTATCAGGATTTGGTTCAAAATGGTTGATCTATTCTTCGCTTATTGAGAAAGGCTGGTATTTTCAAGCTGGAGTTTTATTTTTCGCCAGTGCAGTTAGCTTTTTATATCTTTATAGGATAATTCATACCATATTTTTAGGTCAATTAAAATATAAACATCAAGAAATCAAGGAAGCACCTCTGGGTTTCATCATTCCGCAATACATTTTCCTTGCTGGAATTATGGCGATTTCAATGTATCCGAATTTGATAATAAAACCTTTGAATCTAATTGTAGGAAATTATTTCAATTCTTCCTTAGTGATTGATGGATATAATATCACAAACAGCTTGGGAAACTGGAACGGAAATATGATAATGTATATCACAATGGGAGTTTTTGCTGTTCCGCTGATATTCTTGATTATTCTTAGTGGTAAAATCCAAAAAGTGAAACAATTCAATATTGTTTATGCTGCCGAAAGACCGGAATCTCCTCA